>NZ_ALNM01000056.1:0-13738 GCF_000292955.1 Selenomonas sp. CM52 | reverse complement strand
CCCGCCGCTCCCGCCAAAAAGACGACGAAGAAGCGCACTGCCACGAAGCCGACCAATGCCGCTGCACCTGCTAATGAAGGCAGCAAGGGCGATGCGCCTGCCGTGAAAGCAGCCGAACCCGCAAAAAAAGTGACGAAAGCCTCCGCAAAGAAGCCCACGGAGGAAGCAGCCTCCGCACCCACTTCTGCCGTCAAACCTGCGGCAAAGGCAGCCGCGTCCAAGACGGCAAAGCCGACGACGACGGTCATCAAGGCAAAGAAGGAGCCCGCTGATCCCTTCGCCTTCACCGACGAATTCCGCACGCAGATTCCGCTCGTCGACAAGGAGCACGAAACACTCTTCGACCTGGTGCGCCAGACATACGAACTTGTGCATGACGAGTTCCGCGTCGATAAATTCGACGACATCATCGAGATCATCGAAGAACTGCGCGACTACACGATCAAGCACTTCGCCGATGAGGAGCGCTACATGAAGAGCATCAACTACGACGGCCTTGCCGAGCAGGTCGCCGCACACACAGCCTTCGTCGAGAAACTCAACAACATCGATTTCGACGAGATCGACCGCGATCAAGAAGACGCGCTCGACAAACTCATCAAATTCCTTCTCAACTGGCTCGTACAGCATATCCTGAAGGTTGACAAGAAGATGCCCTACATCGAAGAAGCAGCATCGAAGCTGACAGAATGACACGATAGACCGTCCCTTACATGAACAGGGCAGCGCATAAGTCCATCCCGACTTATGCGCCGCCCTTGTTCTATCTAGGGACATGATTTGTCCCTGAAATAAAATTTCTACATCTCTCTCCGAAATTTTTATAAGAAAAGGGCTCCCCTTACTTTTCGCAAAGGGAACCCTTTTTCGCTATGCGGCTTCAGCACACACGATGCTCAGCCGATCATGCTCTTGATATCGCTCTCGACGTCCGTGATGCCGCCGATGCCGAAGGTCTCGACGAGCACGTTCGCGACGTTCGGCGAGAGGAACGCCGGAAGCGTCGGTCCGAGATGGATGTTCTTCACGCCGAGGTGCAGGAGCGCGAGGAGGACGATAACCGCCTTCTGCTCATACCATGCGATGTTGTAGACAACCGGCAGTTCGTTCACATCGGCGAGGCCGAAGACTTCCTTGAGCTTCAGCGCGATGAGCGCCAGCGAGTACGAATCGTTGCACTGACCCGCATCGAGAACGCGCGGAATGCCGCCGATATCGCCGAGATTGAGCTTGATGTACTTGTACTTCGCGCAGCCCGCCGTCAGAATGACCGTATCCTTCGGCAGAGCCTCGGCGAAATCGCGGTAATAGCTGCGTGTCTTATGACGACCGTCGCAGCCGGCCATGACGACAAACTTCTTGATTGCGCCCGACTTCACAGCGTCAACCACCTTGTCGGCAAGCGCGAAGACCTGCTCATGCGCAAAGCCACCGACGATCTCGCCCTGCTCCAACTCCTTCGGAGGCGCACACTTCTTCGCCAACTCGATGACAGCGGAGAAGTCCTTCTTGCCGTTCTTCTCTTCGATGTGCGGACAGCCGGGAAAGCCGACGGCAGCCGTCGTAAAGATGCGATCCTGATAGCTCGCCTTCGGCGGCACGATGCAGTTCGTCGTCATGAGAATCGGGCCGTTGAAAGACTCGAACTCTTCCTTCTGCTGCCACCAAGCATTGCCGTAGTTGCCCGCAAAGTGTGCGTACTTCTTGAAAGCCGGATAGTAGTGCGCGGGCAGCATCTCGCCGTGCGTGTAGACGTCAACGCCCGTACCCTCTGTCTGATCAAGCAGTTCCTTCAGATCCTTAAGATCGTGACCCGAAATCAAGATGCCCGGGTTCTTGCGCACTCCGAGATCAACCTTCGTGATTTCTGGATTACCGTAAGTCTCCGTGTTCGCCTTGTCCAAGAGCGCCATGACATCGACGCCGTACTTGCCCGTCTCCAGCACGAGAGCCGTGAGGTCGTCGCCCGAGAGGCTGTCGTCCAGAAGCTTCGCCAACGCCTTCTGCATGAAGGCGTCGATCGCCTCATCGCGATAGTCAACGACATTCGCATGATGATTGTACGCCGCCATACCCTTGAGGCCGTACGTCGCAAGCTCCCTGAGGCTACGAACGTCCTCGTTCTCCGTCGCGAGAACACCAACGTCTGCCGAGGCCGCCTTTTCCTGGAATTCGCTCCTCGCACCGTTCCAAAGAGCCGCCGCCGGAAGCTTCGACGTGTCAGCAAGCTCCTTCAGCAGCTCTTCCTTCATGCCGAGCGTCTCTTCGATCGCATCGGCAATCGCTGCATCGTCGAAGTTCGCATTCGTAATCGTGATGAAGAGATTCAGCGTGACGCGATCATTGACCGCTTGGGAAACCGTCTTTCCCGCCTCGCGCAGCGCCGTCGAAACAGCAGAAATCCCTTTCGTCACATAAACCAAAAGGTCTTGAAGTCCTGCGACCTCCGGCTTCTTGCCGCAAACGCCCACCTGCGTACAGCCTTTGCAGCCCGCCGTCTCCTGACACTGAAAGCAAAACATCTTGTTCTCCATATATACCATCCTCTCTCTTTGCGATGTAACGAGAACCCGCACGAGGCAGTTCCTCCTGACAGCCTTATCATAGCAAAGAGAACATGCCCCTTCGGTAACACTTGTTACCGAAACGAAAAAAGTCCTTCATTCTCTTGTGTGAGAATCTTTCTTCCTATACCTTTGCACGCGCACAATCTCAAATACTTTCCATTATGGATCAGCCGAGCACTCCCCCATCCGAAAATCCTGCTGCCGCAAAGTTTTTCTAAAAAAAGAAAATTTCCCCTAGCTTTTTCGGGAGAAGTCTGCTATACTAAAGCAGTCGGGGCGTGGCTCAGCTTGGTAGAGCGCTTCCTTGGGGTGGAAGAGGTCGTGGGTTCAAATCCCGTCGCTCCGACCAGCTTAGTATTTTCAAGGCTTCAGGGGTTATCCAACTGCTACTTGGATAGCTCCATTTTTTTACCATAAAACCCCAAGAGGTCAAGCCCAGAGGGTGCAGACCGATTGGTTAGGTTTCTGTAAGGGCGGCGCACAATGTCCACAAAGTGGACGTTTGTGCGTGTAGTTTATGCCTAAAATACCCGCTTATTCGTTTCCAAGACCTAAGCCCCGCAATCCTTCTTCGATTTTCTTCCTATCCGATGCGTCAAATTCGTTGCTATCGTGACAATATATGTCCATTGTGGTTGTACCATCGGCCGTAGTACGCCGAACACCAAAAAACTTGCAAGCGTGTCGTGAATCTGCTATGATATAGACAAGAAGAGAACCACCGTAAACGGCTACCTCTTCCGAAAGAAATGGGTTAAGAACTAACCGCTATCCTTTGGCGAGGGGGCGGTTATTTCTTTTTTATCACGATAATGTACCCTGTCGCGAAGATCAAAATCACGATCAACTCGAAAGAAGTCATACGCGCCACCTCCCTTCTTTTCAGAATGGAAGTGGAAGAAGCAGCCGCTTAGCCTTTGGTGGTTCTCTGCCGCTATTATACAGTATTTTCGTATCGTCCACAAGGAAAGAAAGGTTTCACTCATGTCCTCTTGGCTTCTCTATGCACTCCTCTCCGCACTTTCCGCCGCCTTCGTCTCCATCTTCGGCAAGATGGGCCTTGAAGGGCTGGACAGCAGCGCCGCCACTGCCGTGCGCGGCGTCATCATGGCGATCTTCCTCGTCGCGGTCATGGTCGTGCAGGGACATGCCTCACATCTGCCCGAAGTGTTTGCCGACCGCAGAGCCTTGGCATGCGTCACTTTGAGCGGCATTGCCGGAGCGACATCGTGGCTCTTCTACTTCATGGCACTGAAGACTGGCGACGTTTCGCGCGTCGCTCCCATAGACAAGCTCAGCGTCGTCTTCGCCGTCCTCCTTGCCATCCTCATTTTTGAGGAAGAAGTCAGCCTCACGCACGGCATCGGCATCTTTCTCATCGCTCTCGGCAGTTTGATCATCGCCGTACTGTAGAAAGGACGCACATGATGTATGTTCCCTGCGGCGAAAAGGAAATCGCCTATTTGAAGTCCAAGGACAAGAAACTCGCCGCCGTCATCGAGAGCCTCGGTGTGCTGGAGCGTCCCGTGCATGACGACGTGTTTTCCGCCGTCGTGCATCACATCATCGGGCAGCAGATCTCGACGAAGGCGCAGGAAGCCGTCTGGGCAAGGCTCTGCGAGAAGGTCGGCACGATGGATGCGGCGCATCTGCTTTCCCTTGGACGCGAGGAACTGCAGGCCGTCGGCACGAGTTTTCGCAAGGTCGACTACATCATGGACTTTGCCGAGAAGGTCGCGAACCGTGATTTCAATATCGCCGCCTTGTATGCGATGAGCGATGACGAGGTCATCTGCGCCCTCTCCTCACTCAAAGGCATCGGCGCCTGGACTGCGGAAATGCTGCTGATCTTCACGCTACGGCGTCCCGACGTCTTAAGCTTCGGCGACCTCGGCATACAGCGCGGCCTGCGGATGCTCTACCGGCACAAGGAAATCGACCGCAGGAGATTCGAGCGCTACAAGAAGCGCTACTCTCCCTACGCAAGTACCGCCAGCCTCTACCTATGGGCGATTGCAGGCGGCGCAATCGAGGGATTGAGCGATCCGGCCGCGCGAAAGAAATAGCGGACGCATCGCAAAAGCAAAGACAACGTGCATATAACGTTTGAACAAAACCGCCAATATTGCAAGCACAAAGGGGAGCTGCCGCAGCAGCTCCCCTTTCCTATGCCTTTTCGCGCACAATCACTTCGCGTCGAATATTCACTTGAAGAAACTCTTCAGCGTATCCTTGAACGTCTTCTGCTCGGGATTGACGCTTTCGCCGCAGAGGTCGCCGAATGCCTCCAGTGCGTCCTTCTGCTTGCTCGTAAGCTTCTGCGGCGTCAAGACCTTGACGCGCACATGCTGATCGCCGCGCCCCGTGCCCCTTAGATGCGGGATGCCCTTGCCGCGCATGCGGAGAACCGTGCCCGATTGGATGCCCGCGGGAATCTTCAGCTCCGCCTTGCCGTCGATGGTCGGCACCTCGATCGTGTCGCCGAGCGCCGCCTGCACAAAGGAGATCGGCACCTCGCTGATGACGTCCGCGCCGCTCCTCTTGAACAGCTTGTGATGCTTCACATAGATATAGACGTAGAGATCGCCGTTCGGACCGCCGCGCTGCCCCGCTTCGCCGCCGCCCGAGATGCGCACGCGCTGCCCCTCGTCGATGCCCGCAGGGATCTTGACCTCGATCTTGCGGCTGACGCGCGTGTGACCCGTGCCGCCGCACTTCTTGCACGGATTCTTGACGACCTGCCCCGTGCCGCCGCAGCGGCTGCACGGACGCGAGGTCATGAAGTTGCCGAGCGGCGTGCGCTGCGCCCTCTGCACCTGACCCGTGCCGTGGCAGTCGGGACACGTCTCGGGCTTCGTGCCCTCGGCCGCGCCCGTGCCGTGACACGCATCACAATTCTCCGTGCGCGGAATCGTCAGCTCGACCTCCTTGCCGAATGCCGCTTCCTCAAAGGTAATCTCCAAGTCATAGCGCAGGTCGTTGCCCGGCTCAGGGCCTTTCGGCCCGCGACGACGACCACCGCCGCCGAAGAAGGCGTCCATGATGTCGTCCATGCCAAAGCCGCCCATGCCGCCGCCAAATCCGCCGAAGCCCCCGCCGAAACCGCCGAAACCCCCTGCGCCTCCTGCACCGCCGCCCGCACCGTCAAACGCCGCGTGGCCGAACTGATCGTACGTCGATTTCTTCTGCGGATCGGAGAGGACTTGATAGGCCTCATTGACCTCCTTGAACTTCTCGGCAGCTTCCTTCGGATTGTCGCGGTTCAAATCGGGATGGTACTTGCGCGCCATCTTCTTGAACGCCTTCTTGATGTCCGCATCCGAAGCGCCTTTGGAGAGGCCGAGCACCTCATAGTAATCGCGTTTCTCGCTCACAATAAACACCTCACAGCGCCCAGTGCGCCTGTCCTTTATCGTCAAAAGAGTGCGGAGCATGAACTCCACGCTCCACACTCTCCGTCACTTCTTGCGCTTATTTCTTGTCGTCCTTGACTTCCGTGTACTCGGCGTCGACGACGTTGTCATCCTCGCTCTTCGCACCTGCGTCCGCCGCACCTGCACCGGGAGCTGCGCCTGCGCCTGCTGCAGCCTCAGGGCCGCCCGCCTGCTGGTACGCCGCCGCGCTCATCTCATAGAGCGGCTTTTCCAGCTCTTCCGTCGCCTTCTTGATGGCGTCCGTGTCCGTGCCCTTCAGAGTTTCCTTGACCTTGTCGGCCGCCGCCTGCACTTCGTCCGCCTTCGCCTTGTCAACCTTGTCGCCGAGATCCTTGATCGCCTTCTCCGCCTGATAGACAGCCGAATCAGCACGGTTTCTGACCTCCACGGTCTCCTTCTGCTTCTTGTCCTCGGCCTCATGCGCCTGAGCTTCCTTAACCATGCGGTCGATGTCATCCTTGCTCATGCCGCTGTCGGACTGGATCGTGATCTTCTGTTCCTTGCCCGTGCCGAGATCCTTTGCGGAGACGTGCACGATGCCGTTCGCATCGATGTCGAAGGCAACCTCGATGCGAGGAACGCCGCGCGGCGCCGGCGGGATGTCGGAAAGCTCGAAGCGTCCGAGCGTCTTGTTGCCCGCAGCCATCTCGCGTTCGCCCTGCAGGACGTGGATGTCAACCGACGGCTGGTTGTCCGCTGCCGTCGAGAAGACCTGGCTCTTGCGGACAGGAATCGTCGTATTGCGCTCGATGAGCTTCGTCGAAACGCCACCCAAGGTCTCAATGCCCAGAGAAAGCGGCGTGACATCGAGGAGCAGCATGTCCTTGACCTCGCCGACGATGATGCCGGCCTGAATCGCCGCACCGATGGAAACGCACTCGTCCGGGTTTACGCTGCGATCCGGCTCCTTGCCGAAGTAGCCCTTGATGGCCTCCTGCACGGCAGGGATGCGCGACGAACCGCCGACGAGAAGCACCTTGTCGATATCCGAAGGCGAAAGACCCGCATCCGACATCGCCTGACGCGTCGGCCCCATCGTGCGCTCGACGAGATCATGCGTAAGCTCGTCAAACTTGGCACGCGTGAGCTTTAGGTCGAGATGCTTCGGACCCGTGGCGTCCGCCGTGATGAACGGCAGATTGATCGGCGTCTCCATCATGCTCGAAAGCTCGATCTTCGCCTTTTCCGCCGCTTCCAACAGGCGCTGTGCGCTCATCTTGTCGGCGGAGAGGTCGATGCCATTCTCCTTCTTGAACTCCTCGACCATCCAGTTCATGACGGCGTGGTCGAAGTCGTCGCCGCCCAAGTGCGTGTCACCGCTCGTCGCCTTGACCTCGACCATACCCTCGCTGAGTTCGAGGATCGAGACGTCGAACGTGCCGCCGCCCAAGTCAAAGACGAGAACCGTATGCTCGCCACCCTTGTCGACGCCGTATGCCAGCGAAGCCGCCGTCGGCTCGTTGACGATGCGCAGGACGTCAAGACCCGCGATCTTGCCCGCGTCTTTCGTCGCCTGGCGCTGGCTGTCGTTGAAGTACGCCGGCACCGTGATGACCGCCTGCGTCACCGTCTCGCCGAGGTAGGCTTCTGCATCCGCCTTGAGTTTCTGCAGGATCATTGCCGAAATCTCAGGCGGCGTGTAGTCCTTGCCGTCGATGGAAACCTTGTAGTCCTTCTCGCCCATGTGCCGCTTGATCGACGCGATCGTGCGGTCAGGGTTCGATACCGCCTGACGCTTGGCGAGCTGGCCGATGAGACGCTCGCCCGTCTTCGTGAAGCCGACGACGGACGGCGTCAGGCGGCTGCCCTCCGGGTTCGTGATGACGACGGGCTTGCCGCCCTCCATGACGGAGACGACGGAGTTCGTGGTACCTAAATCGATGCCAATTGCTTTTGCCATGATGAATTCCTCCTAAATGTTTATATCTATAAAAAGAGTTTCCTCTATTTGACTTAATTTGAAACGACCTGCACCATGCTTGGGCGTATGACGCGCCCCTTTACCATGTAGCCTTTCTGCAGTTCCTGCTCGATCGTATCGTCCTCCTTCTCGGGATCCTGCACGCGCATGACCGCCTGATGGAAGTTCGGGTCGAACTTCTTATCCTTCGTATCAATGACTTCCAAGCCGTTCTTCGCGAGCGCTTCCTGCATCTGCTTGTAGATCATGGAAACGCCTGCGCGGAAGCTGTCGAGGTCAGAACCTTCGGCGGAAAGTGCACGCTCGAAGTTGTCGAGGAGCGGCAGCATATCCGTGAGGATGCCCTGGGTGACGACGGCGGCAAGCTCTTCGCGCTCCTTCGCAGAACGACGGCGGAAGTTGTCGAAGTCCGCGCGCAGTCGCAGCATCTGTACGTCCTTTTCTGCCAGATCGGCTTCAAGCTTTTCTGCACGCTTCACAGGATCGTCCGCGCCATTTTCTGCCTCCTCGGTACCTTCACGGCTTCCTTCGGCAGTCTCCTCGCGGACATCTCCCGTCGCTTCTTCTGCGACGTCCGCAGTGTCTGCGGCCTCCGCCTCGTCGATCTCGCGCTTCATCTCCTCGAGCTTTTCCTCGTCCTTCTTCTTCAACTCATCCTTCATGAATGATGGCATTCCCTTCACCTCGTATTTCATGCTATGCCGCTACCAGCGGAAAGGCTGCACAAGCGCAGCGATATGGTGGTTCAGATATCCCAAGAGCGCCATCGCCTTGCCGTACTCCATGCGCGTCGGCCCTAAGACGGCGATCGTGCCCAAGCACTCGCCATCCAAGTGGTACGTCGCGCGAATGATGCTGCAATCCTCGATGCCGCTGTACTCGTTCTCACGGCCGATCGTGACGACGAGCCCCTCCTGCGATTTCTTCTGCAGAACGTCTTTGACGAAGTTCTCCTCTTCGAGCAGTGAGAGGAGCGCACGCACGCGCGTCACATCGCGAAACTCCGGCTGCGCAAGCATCTCTGTCGTGCCGCCCAGATAGAGCCGCTGCTCCTTGCGCTCCTCGTCGAGCGCTTCGTAAATCAGTTCCATTGCCGCCTGATAAAGCGACTCGTCCATGACCTCGGCGCGTATGCGCTTCAAAGCGGCCGTGCCGATGGAGGAAAGCTTCTCGCCCGACAGACATCGGTTGATGACCTCCGCCATGCGTTGGAAATCCTCGAAACTCGCGCCTTTCGGCATCTTGACGACGCGGTTCTCCACGAAGCCCGCGTCCGTCATCAAGACGGCGATGACGCGATCTTCGCCCAGCGGCACGAACTGCAGCGTGCGAAAAGCCGCTTCATCCAGCTGCGGCGCAAGGACGAGCGCGAGATTCTTCGTCAGTCGCGAAATGATCTTCGCCGTCTCCTGAAAGACGCTCTCGACGCGCTTGACGCGCTTTCGATACCAGTGGTCAATCAACGCCCTCTCGCGCTCGTCAATCGGCGCGGGCGAGAGCAGATTGTCCACATAGAGTCGATACCCTTTCGACGAAGGGATGCGCCCAGAGGACGTGTGCAAATGCTCCAAGTAGCCCATATCCTCGAGATCCGCCATCTCGTTGCGGATCGTTGCCGGACTGACGCCGAAATCATGACGCCGCGCCACAGTGCGCGAGCCGACAGGCTCCGCCGACGAGATGTAGTCATCGACTACCGCCTGCAGGATGCGCCGCTTCCTTTCATCAAGCATTCTCACACCCCCTCTGATAAGGTCTACTATGAAAGTCCAAGAAACCAAGCCCGAAAGGCGCAGGCCGATTGGCTAACTTTCATTAAGGGCGGCGCACAATGTCCACAAAGTGGACGTTTGTGCGTATAATTCATGCTGTTAGCACTCAATCGTCTTGAGTGCTAACCCATGACTAGAATATACACGATAAAAGTCAAAAAGTCAACATCTTTTTTGCCTTTCGCAAAAAAGTTTTACTATGAACCCCCAAGAAGTCAAGCCGTAGGCGCAGACTGATTGGCTAGGTTTCTGTAAGGCGTGAGGACATATGTACAGCGTGCCTCTCTGATGATGCCATTGCAGGAAACGGACGCAAAAACAATCATGCCGTTTCGCGCGACGGCTGAACATATGTCCTCAAAGTTTACTATGAAAGTCCAAGAAGTCAAGCCCAAAGGGCGCTGACTGATTGGGTAACTTTCATTAAGGCGTGAGGACATATGTACAGCGTGCCTCTCTAATGGTGCCATCGCAGGAAGCGGACACAAAAGCAATCATGCCGTTTCGCGCGACGGCTGAACATATGTCCTCAAAGTTTACTATGAAACCCCAAGAGGTCAAGCCCAAAGGGCGCAGACCGATTGGCCGGTTTCATGTAAGGGCGGCGCACAATGTCCACAAAGTGGACGTTTGTGCATGTAGTTTGCGCTTCTTTCTCTTGCACAGGCTTGCGCTGTCAACCGATCGAGTCAAGCAAAGAGGGCTGTCGCACATTTTTTGCGACAGCCCTCTTTTTCATACTGCAATATCAATATTGTTGCCGACCGCAGGGTCGAGGCTTTCCAACATCTCGCCCACAGCTTCTTCCGTCGTATCCATCGCCATTTTCATGACGGAGATGCCGAACTGCTGTGAGAAGCGTGCCTGGCTCATATCGACCGACATCGCCGCTATGCTCATATCCATCGAAATCGCTCCTTTCTCCTCTTATTTATCGTACATATAAGAGAAAAGCTTAAAGTTTGCCGGCAAAGCCGCTTGCGGCAGCTACGTTTCATCTCTTTCCAACAAGAATGCTTCAAAGACGCGGTTGCCAAACTTCATGCCCTGCTCTGTCAGACGTATGCTCACCGCCGTTTCTTCAACAAGCCCCGCCGCCTGCAAGAGCGCGATCACTTCGCCATAGACCTCGTGCACATCCGAGGCAAAAGTGCCGCGAAAGCGCTTCTTATCAATGCCGTCCGCCGTGCGAAGCGCGAGAAAGGCGAATTCTTCGATGTGGTTTTCGCGCGAGCAAGGCGCTTCTTCCCTCGCAGCAGACAGACCCGCCTCGATGCAGGCGATGTAGCGGCAAAGCCCCTTCTCGTTCTCCATGCGCCGTCCGTGCCAATACGAGTGCGCCGCTGCGCCAAGGCCGATGTAGGGCACGTCCTGCCAGTAGGCGAGGTTGTGGCGGCTCTCTTCGCCCGCCTTCGCGTAATTTGAGATCTCATAGCGACGATAGCCGAGGTGCGGCAGTTCTGCCGTGATATAATCGTACATATCGCCGCACTCGTCATCCGTCGGCAGATGAAGCCGCCCCGCCTCTTCCATGCAGGCGAACGGCGTGCCGTCCTCAACGGCAAGTCCGTAGATGGAGATGTGACCGATGCCGAGCGCAGCGGCTCGTGCCACACTGTCCTTGAGATCAGCAAGCGCCTGCCCAGGCAGACCGTACATGAGGTCGAGGCTCACGCGAAAACCCGCCTTCTGTGCCATGCGCACAGCATCCTCCGCCTCCCGCGCCGTATGAATGCGCCCGATGGCAGAGAGCAGCGCATCGGAAAACGACTGCACGCCGAAGCTCAGACGGTTGACGCCCGCCTCGCGCAATCGTTCGAGAAGCTTTGCGTCGACCGTGCCGGGATTCGCCTCGACCGTGAACTCTTCCTCGCCTGTCAGTCGAAAGCTCTCGCACAGAGCACAGATGACCGCGAGAAGGTCGTCTGCCGCAAGCGCCGTCGGCGTGCCGCCGCCGATGTAGACGGTACGCGCTGTCCCCAGACAGCGAGAGCCCTGCGCCGCGATTTCGCGGCACAGGGCTTCTCGGTAGCGGCTCATCCATGACTCTGCTCCCGCATAGGAGGGAAAGTCGCAGTAAAAGCACTTGCGGCGGCAAAAGGGAATATGGACGTAGATGCCGAACGATTCCACTCTGCCACCTCTTTCCATTTCTATGGAATCACTGTCGCCTTACGACACTCCCGCAAAGAGGCGAGAGCGCGCGATTCCATAAGAATCAGTCAATCTTCAATATCGCCATGAAGGCTTCCTGCGGCACCTCGACGCTGCCGACCGCCTTCATGCGCTTCTTGCCTTCCTTCTGCTTTTCGAGAAGCTTGCGCTTTCTCGATATGTCGCCACCATAGCACTTGGCGAGCACATCTTTTCGCATGGCACGCACGTTCTCTCGTGCGATGATCTTATTGCCGACAGCCGCCTGGATCGGAATCTCGAACATCTGCTGCGGAATGATCTCCTTGAGCTTCTGCGCGAGCTGGCGGCCGCGCGTCGCCGCGCGGTCGGCGTGGACAATGGTCGACAATGCATCGACGGGATCGCCGTTCAAGAGAATGTCAAGCTTCACGAGGCGCGACTGGCGATAGTCGGCAAGCTCGTAGTCGAGGGAGGCATAGCCGCGCGTCGTCGATTTCAAGCGGTCGAAGTAGTCGTAGATGATCTCGCTCAAAGGAATGTGGTAGATGATCATGACGCGGTTCGTATCGAGGTAGTCCATGCTCTCGAACGTGCCGCGCTTTTCCTGCGAGACTTCCATGACGGGGCCGACATAATCTTTTGGCACGATGACCGTCGCCTTGACGAATGGCTCCTCGATGAAGTCGATCTCCGTCGGCGGCGGAAGCTTCGACGGATTGTCGACCTTGAGCATCGTCCCGTTCGTCTTGTGGACGTGGTAGATGACGGAGGGCGCCGTCGTGATGAGCTTCATGCCGTATTCGCGCTCCAGCCGCTCCTGGATGACATCCATGTGCAGAAGTCCTAAGAAGCCGCAGCGATAGCCGAAGCCAAGCGCGATCGATGTCTCTGGCTCGAAGATCAGCGCCGCATCATTGAGCTGCAGCTTTTCGAGCGCATCCTTCAAATTGTCGTAGTCGGCGCTGTCCACGGGATAAAGTCCGCAGTAGACCATCGGCGTCACGCCGCGATATCCGGGCAGCGGTTCAGGCGCAGGATTTTTCGCGCTCGTCACGGTATCGCCGACAAGCACGTCGCGCACGTTCTTCAAACTTCCCGCGACGAAGCCGACTTCTCCCGCCGTAAGCTCGCCGAGTTCTGCAGGCGCGGGACGGAAACAGCCGACGTCGGTCACCTCGAAAGTCTTGCCCGTCGCCATCATCTTCAGCTCCATGCCCTTCTTGATATGGCCTTCCATCAGACGCACATGCGCGATCGCGCCCTTGTACGAGTCAAAGTACGAGTCGAAGATCAAAGCGCGAAGCGGCGCATTGTCCTCGCCCTTCGGCGGCGGGATTCGCTCGACGATGGCGTCCAAGATCTCCTCGATGCCTACGCCCGTCTTCGCCGAAGTCAGGATCGCCTCGGACGCATCGAGGCCGATCGCCTCCTCGATCTCCTCTTTGACGCGCTCGGGATCGGCGCTCGGCAAGTCGATCTTGTTGATGACAGGGATGATTTCGAGATCGTGCTCCAGCGCCATGTAGACGTTCGCGAGCGTCTGCGCTTCGACGCCCTGCGCCGCATCGACGACGAGAAGCGCTCCCTCGCAGGCTGCAAGGCTTCTCGACACCTCGTATGTGAAATCGACGTGACCCGGCGTGTCGATGAGATTGAGTTCATAGACCTCGCCGTCCTTGCCGCGATAGTGCAGGCGCACGGTCTGCGCCTTGATCGTAATGCCGCGCTCGCGCTCAAGCTCCATGTTGTCGAGCACCTGCGCCTCCATCTCGCGCTCAGTCAAAGTGCCCGTGCTTTCAATGAGGCGGTCGGCAAGCGTCGACTTGCCATGGTCGATGTGCGCGATAATCGAGAAATTGCGGATGTATTTGTTCTGCATCAAAAATTCCTTTCCTTGTCCATCGGCTC
>NZ_ALNM01000055.1:0-11518 GCF_000292955.1 Selenomonas sp. CM52 | reverse complement strand
TGGGCGTAAGTGTCGCCACGGTCGGTTCTATGCGTGTAATCTTCAATTGTATCACCCCTCACCATATATCCCTCAACTCGGGCAAGGAGTCAACGGTATTTCCGCATATATTGAGCCGATCAGCGGCTTATATTTTTCGAGGAAGATTTGCTCCATTTGTCCATACTCGGCTTGGGAGATCAGCCCCGCAGAACGCATCCGACGCACCATGCCCATCGTGGCTTGGTACATTTTCTCGCGCTGAAACTGTTCCTTCGTCATGGGCAATCACCTCGAACAGCCACAGATAGCTTCGTGCGGGCGCTCTTGCAGCCGCCAAACCGCTCGGCGATGTAGCACGCATGAGAGCAGTATTTTCTGCGGCTGTTGCCGTAAACCTCGAAGATTCTGCCGCAATGACGGCACACCAATGGATAGACGGCTTTTCGCTGCACGAGATGCAGATGGTTGTTCCACCACTTCTGGCGGCAGGCGTCGGAGCAGAACCGCCGTTTCTTCCTGCCGGGAATCTGTGCCATCGGCTTGCCGCAGCATTCACAAACCGAATCAGACTTTATGGGCGCAGCCACTTCCTCCTTTTGCATCGCCGTTCTGCGGCAAAAAGACTTCACGGTGTTCTCGGATAGGCCAATGCACTGCGCGATTTTCTTGTAGCCCACGCCCTTCCCGCGAAGGTCTTTGATTTGCTCCTTTTGCTCTTCTGTCATGGTGTTCTCCCCTCTCTACAATTGAAAGGACAGAAACCGCGATTTTCAGCGGATGTTTTCATAAAATCACCTCTATAAGAGAGCCACGGCAAAGGTGAAACTTCATGGGTTTTGCTCAAAAAAAATAAGCCCGGCAGGTTTCCCCGCCGGGCTTCGTTCCTTTATCCGAGCATTTGCTTTTCCCGTATCTCCTTCATGGCTTCCTGCAGCTTCTTCGGTACGGGAAGTCCCATTCTCGCTGCATGTCCTACAATCGAGATGCCCTCGTTCGACAAGTAGAAGAAGATCACCGCCGAACGCAGGACGCAGCCGCTGCCGATGATGTGGACGTCGAGCACGTTTGCCACGCCGACGAGCAGGAAGATGGCAACTTTCCGCACGATGCCCTGAAAGCCGATCTCGCTCGACAGGTTCTTGTCCAACACGGCGCAGAGGACGCCTGTGATGTAATCTACAGCGATGAATACGACCAGTGCGTAGAGCAGATGGTCGAAGTCGCCGAGAAACTCGCCGACAAGCACGCCGATGCACGCCGACCACCAGCGAAGGTTCATAAGGTTTTCCATTACGTTTTGCCTCCTTGAATTGCATTTTTTAACGTCTTTTCCCATGTCTTTACGTCGCGCACACGACGGAAGCGGAACGTGTCGCAATCACCCTCCGCCAACTTTTGCAGCAGACCGTCTTTGCATAGGTACAGTCCGTTCTCGAAAGGATGAACGACGTCCCATCCCCACTCGGGAGGATATACCTCCGGAACTTGATCCTCTCCTGTGGTGAACATGGAAAGCGTCTGCGTGGTTACGGAATGCACACCAAGCAGATACTGCCCATCTCCGATGCGGAGAATCGTAAAGCGCGTGCCAAGACGGAAGCACCCGGTGAGGATTTTATCTCCTGTCGGTGTGAAAATGGTCAGTATGATGCGTTCGGGGCGGGACAAGAAGTTAGCGCTCGTCGGCGCGTATTGGTTCCACATATAGTAGTAGCCATCGTGGATTGGGAACTTCTTTCCTCTCGCACCCGTGTGTTTTTCACTTTTCCGTATATATCCCTTCTCGTTCAGGCGTGCATAGTCATGGAACAACTGATGCGCACCCTCGGAATCCACATAATACACCGTGTTGGTTAATTCCGCGCCGGGTTTGGCTTTTCCATATCCTCTATCGGTAGAAGCGTCAATCTCCAAGTAAAAGCCCCAGTTCCCTTCGCAGTCTATATGTCCGCCGCCAGTGACGATGCTTGTAGAAATGGCATTTTTCAACGTTCCGTAATACGGTCTGAGATCATACGAGGCAATCTCCTGTCCGTTCTTCCTTACATGGACAGATCCCAGAGACCCTGTCCATATCCAGTCTTCAACCAGTATCCAATAAACACCCGTAAGCGTAAAAATATTCCCGGCTGTGTCCATGTCTGCATCAAGAAGCTGCTGCTTTCTCTGCGGATACGGATGCGGCAGAAGATGTGCGGCGTGCGCCCCCAGATAAAGAAGCCCTCTGTATTCATAGTCAACATGCAGATTTCGCAGTTCTCCTCTTTGATAGATGCAGTGCCTTGCACCAACATAGACGGGAACGCCGCTTTCCCCGCGCTTGACGAGCACAGGCGCACTGCCCCCTGCAGATTCGTGTCCATAGATGCAGCGGCCGTCCGTCCAGACCCAATCGCCGCTGTGGACTCTTCGATTGCCGATGACGGTGAGCCATTTTCCTTCGGCGAGTGCCTTCTTGCCCGCCACGGCATTCACCCTTGTCCTGTGCATATTCTCACGCTCCCAGAATGATTGCCGTGCCGCCCTTGGAGATTTGCACCCAAACGAGCGAACCTTCTTCCGTGCTACAGTCTACAACAGCCCTAAACGGATAGGAGCGCGATCCGATGCGGACTCTGCCGCCTTGAATCACGCCCCTTTGAGCCTTGCCTTCCTGCCGTTCATTCGTGTCTTTGATTCCCTTCCGCAAAACATCCATCAATCCCTGTATGCCGTTCATAGTCAGTACCACCTCGTCATCTTTATGGTTTGCTTGAGGGAGCGCGGCGTAAGCTCGACGGTGTTTGACACGAGGAAGTATTCGTTCCCCTCAAATTTTATGCGCTCCGTAAAATCAACAATATGCCCGACATCCGGCACACCGTCTTGAATGTTCGCATAGACTTCCAGCGTGACGATTTCTTGCGTCTTGCGGTTGAGCCAGAGAATTGCCTGCGTCAGCTCTTTGAGGTACGCTTCGCCTTTCACGGGAAATTCCGTGTCGATCAGCGAGGTGAAAGGCGCGTCCTCTTCGTCACGCGAATAGCTTGAGCCAAGACTGAGATTGGACTGCTCGACTGTGAAGCGGCTCGCCTTGCCGCCCGGTTTTCCTTGCGAGAGCGTGCTGCCTTCAAGATTGCCGTCGACATAGACGGTCGTCGCATACCAGCCATAGCCTAGGGGCGCGTGGTAGGTGATGCGCTCCGTGCCGCGCTCGTTGTTCCAGTCCGTCCAGTCGTATTCCGTGTGCTTCTTTCCATCGTTGATTGGCTCTGTCGTTCGCTCCCATTCCTTGACGAGATACACATCGCGCTCGGTTTCGGCATAGGTGTATTCCGTGCGGCTTGTGGAGCCGTCCTTGTTGTGCGTCTGCTTGCTCGTCAGATATTCGCCATGGTAGGTGTAGCGCGTCATGCCCTTCTCGTTCGTTTCGCTTGTCAAGAAGCCGTTGTGGTAGGTGCGGCTCATTTCTTCCCACGAGATTGTTCCCGTAAAGGGAATCGGCTCGGTATCTTCTTCATTGTAAGCACTCCCCGCCATCTCGGAAGCGTGACCGCTGTGCCACAAGGAGCGCACAAGGCGGCGCTCCACGGTTGGGCGACTGTGCGGCCAATTCGTGATGTCGAGGACAGATGCTTCTCTGCCGCGCTGAACGATATGCAGCGTATCTTCGCGGATAAACACATTGATCTGCCTCTGCGGCAGTTTTGCCGTCCAGCCGAAAAGCGCGGAGATGAAGTCTTGGTATGTCATGCCGCTGTCCTCGAAGTTCTGCGACGGTGTGAAATCATCGCACGCCCAGTGGAGCTGCAAGCCGAGCGCGGCGGCGATGGACTGCGCATAATAAGAGGCTTGCGCTTCTTTCACGAAGATGCGAATGGCGGAGTAGAGCGTCGCGTCCTTGCTGTACGTGCCTTTCACCGTTTGGAGCAAGTCCCGCTGGAGTGTTTCTTCCACGAGGAATGAAAAGCGATAGTCGAGTAGCTGACCGCGCACGGCATCGCCGATGGCAAGCGGCTGCACCGTCTCCATCTGAAAACTGTCGGAAAGCGTCATCTCGCCGAGCGTGACAGCAAAGGAGCGGATGCCGTTGGCGCGGAAGTTGTCGGCGATCTGTGATACGGCACGCTTGTTTCTTCTTCCATGCGATGACGTGACATATTCGAACACATGAGGGATGCGAAGCAAGGTGTCGAACCGAACGCGCACCCGCGCCACGACAGTACGGCGCAAGGCGGCTTTGGCGACATTGCCCCTGCCGATTCTGCGCTGCGTTTTCGCCGCCGCGCGATTCTTGATGCCCGGCGTACGTCTCGTATCGCCACGAACCGTCTCGCGCTTGACGACTTCACGCTCCGTTGCTCCGCGCGGGATGCAATAGTTCGGCGAGAGCGTGCGATAGGTGTCGCAGTGGATGCGAACATAAATGCCGCCGACGCATCTTCGCGTGGCGGTAGAAGCCGTATTCCTTTGTGCAACGCGCCGCAGGAGTTTGGCGCTCGTCCAATCGATGGCGGAAGACGTGAGCGTGCGCCTTGTATCTGCAGCAATGCGGTTGGTGCTGCAAACCTGTCTTTGGCTGTCTGCTCTTATTTTGGCTGTTTCAGCAACTTGGCGCTTGGTATCTACACTCACTGCTTCTCTGTGCTTGGGCGCAGGAAGAATCGACGCGCATATTTTCGGCTGCAGGACTTCTTCCCCTTTGGGAATCCATGCGATGCACATCTTCGGCCGCAGAACTTCCTCGCCGATGGGAATCCATGCGATACAAACCTGCGTTTTCAGCAAGATGTCCATGCGCTATTCCCCCGCTTTCCAGCCGAACTTTCTCACTTCCATCTCCGCCATGCTGAAAGATGCGCCGTGCCCATCCCAGACGAGCGCCGTCGTCTTGTCCGTCAATTCATGTCTGCCGTGTTCCGTCACTGCTCCGCTCGACTCTTCCAATGCCGTGAGGGTGCAGATGCCCGTTCCCGTGCGATAGGCGGGAGCGCCGAACAGCGTGACCCCGGTCACTTGGGAATCCGCACCATACGTTGCGGCAAGCGCCGCCGTATCCATCATCTGCAAAATTTGCTGTCCCACAGCAGTCGCCCGATAGCTTCCGTCGCCGCCATCGGTCATATCCGTGACCGTCGACTGAACGGACAAAAGGACAGCCTGCTCTTTCATGTTGATATCCTCGTCAGACAAAATGATATTGGAAAGCAACGCATCATCCGTATCCGCATAAATGCTGATTTCCTTCGCCTCTCGAAAATCCATGTAAAGATTCGTCCGTTTGCCAATCTCATGTCCGTTGACTATGACATGGAGCATCGCGTCGTAATTGAGCCCCTGCTTCATATGAAACCATATAGTATTGACGTCGTCGAGCTTCATTTTTCTGGTATCAAAATAAGAGGTGTTACTGTTCGCCCCATAGACACTCCAATGGTCACGGTAACCACTAATTTCGACCTTGTTCTTCTCGCCGAATTGAAACCATGCCGTCGAATCCAGGCTCTTCCCGCTTTTGAGATACACGTCGAACTTGCCGTACAGCTCGGTCAGCGTATAGGGAACGGCAATGCCGCGTATCTTCGGCATCCAGAAGGATACGCCCGTCTTGCTGTACTTTGCATCCCGCACCGTTTTGTCGCTTCCCAAGTCAATCAAGTCGGCATATCCCGGATTGATATATTTAAACGCCATGCCATCGCCTCCTCAGGCTTCTACGATCAGCCCTTCTGCCTGCACGTCAACCGTGGTGTCGTTCTTCGGGCTTTCATCCGAGGTGCTCATCGCCTTGACCCAGAAGATGACGTTGCCCTCGCCGACGCTTTGCAGGGAGATTGTGTCTTTCCAGTCAGCAGAAGCCAAGACAGTATTTGCCGTGTAGTTGTTGTCTTGAGCGGCTTTCCACTTGGCGGCGTTCGTGCCAACGAACTTGATCGTGACCGCGCCTTCAACCTTGTAACCGGAATCGCAGCGCACAGCACATTTTACGGCCTTCTCCTCTTCTTTTGCCGCATCCAGCAGGACTGCGATGGGCGAGGTTTCCGTATCTGTACTTGCTTCCGTGCCATCCTTCATGCGGCTCGTAGGATTGTTCATATAGATGTGCAGCTTGTTCGCCATGGTCATATCCTCCAAAATTCCAATGTGAGCTTATACGCCTTAGAAAAGTGCGGCACATAAGCGTATGCTTTGACCGTCACGCGCATGTTGTGCCAGGTGTTTCCCGCCTCGTCCGTAACGTCCACTTTCTCGCGCTCGTCCCAGTATCTCTTGATTTTCTCCCAGTCACTTGCCAGTACAGTAGCCGTGCAGGAGATGCGGTCGCCTTGAGCGACGTGGCCGAAATCCTGCACGACCGCACCGCCGACGATTTCCACCATGCGCTGACGGTCGTCGGGCAGGACCTGCCAATTCTCCGCTTCGAGCGTCCGCACATCACCAATTTGAATATGAATTGGAATCCCCTCCCAAAGCACGCTCCACAGCGGGACGAATGCGGTCGGCCACATGGTCAGCCAAGAGCCGCATCCCCTCGTTGTCCTGCGTCACGGCGTTTTCTATGTTCACCTGCACTTCGATGTTTGCAGTTGATGCGGCACGAGATTCTCTCTCTGAGAAGTTTACCGTCGGAGAAACATTGAGCCTCTCCATAACCTTCTGCGTCATGCCGTTTTCGAACGTGCCTGCCAGACGCTCCATCACTTCGTTCCCGAGCGTGATCTTGATTTCTCCCGGCTCTCTTTCCCTGCGCGGAGCAAAGTTCGGCAGAATATCTTCCAACGCTGTCTGCCTTGCTCGTTGAAACCGTTCCAGTTCTTCGGGACGGAAATTCAAGTCGTCCTTCGTCAGTCCGTTCGATTCGCGCAAGTAGTCCAACAACCCACTCGTGCCGCCCTTGCGGAATGCTTCCAACTCTTTCTTCTGGCTCTTGAGAGCTTCCAAGGCGGCGTTCCTTCGGGCGTCGAGCTTCTCCTTCTCCGCCCACTTCGCAGCTTTCACCTCGTCCAAGCCCTTCTGCATCCACGCTTTTTTCTCGCGCTCAATGTCTGCCAGACGGTTTTCCATCGAGGTCTTCCAGATGGCGTCAATCTTGGAGGCAACTTCCGTCTCCCACTGCTCCACAATCCGCGCCTTGCTTGCCTCCGCCCAGTTGGCGGCGCTGACCTTGTCCAAGCCTTGACGGCGATAAGCACGTTCTTCCTCGTCGATCTGCGCGAGATGGTTCTCCATCTCCGTGCGGTGGATGGCGTTTACTTTATCTACGACATTCCGTTGGAAGTCCTCGTAAATCCGCGCCTGTTTCTGCAGCCGATATTCCTCGGCAAGCGCGGCATCCGCGCCCGACTGCTGCAGCTTCTCCGCTTGACGTGCGGCTTCGTGCAGCGCATTTTCAAGATCGCTGTGCGACAACGTGAACAGGCTTTCTTTCAAGTCCTCATTCGCCTTGGCTGCTGCGCGGACGGCGGCGGCATTCTCCCTCGCCGCTTTCGCCCCTTCTTTCTGGGCGCGGCTCTCATCTTGGAGCGCCTTTTCCGCTTCCTTCGCCGCCTTCTTCTCCGCTTTAAGTGCGTCGTCTGCTGCCTGCCAGTCCTTGAACTTCTGACTGCTTGTGGCGGCCTCATATGCTCCGATGCCTCCAACGATCGCACCGCCGATGCCGCCGACGAGCGTGCCGCCGCCCGGCTCTACCAGCGTTCCCGCCACAGCGCCCGTGCCCGCGCCGACGAGCATCGCATCCACTGTGGTCTTGATGCCGCCATGCTTGGCGAACGTGCCGATGTCGTGCAACGTTTCCTTGACGGATTTCGCATTGACGCCGATGCTCTCCATGGCATCCGCCACGCCATCCAAGACATCGACGGAAGCGCGTGCAAAAGCGTCGACCACATCGGCAAGCTCCTCGATGGATTCCTTGTTGTCCTGGATGCAGCCGATGAGGTCTTGAAAGCGATCTATGACGTTGGGCATCAAATCTTCTGCAACAGGAAGGAGCGCGGAGCCGAGGGCGAGCTTGAGCTGTCCCGCTTCCATCTCCATCTCGCGCCATTTGAGATATGCTTGATGCGCTTCGTCGGGATTGAGCAATCCCGTCGTCTTGACGTGCGAGGCGACTTCCATAAGGTCGTCGTACTGTTCCAAGACAGGGATAAGCGCCGCGCCCCTTGCTCCGAGGACTTCGGCGGTAAAGGCTTCTTCCATTCCGGCATCGGCGGCGCTTCGATAGCCTTTGGCGAGACGTTCCAACTGCTCATTGAGTCCGAGGAGATTGCCTTTTTCATCCGTCAAGGCGATGCCAAATCTTGATAAGGCTTCCGTCGTAGCATTTCCCTTCGCACCTGCCGCTTCGATCTGTCGGTCGAGCCTTGCAAAGAGCGGTACGAGCGAGTCGATGTTCGTCCCTGCCAAGCTGAACACACGGCTCATCTGTGCGGCTTCCGCCGTCGTCGTATGCAGACGTTTCGTCAGGCGGTAAATGCTCTCGCCCGCCTGCATCGCGTCGTGCGTGATGTTGAACAATCCCGCACCCGACGTGAATACTGCCATAAGAGCCGCTGTCTTGGCGTTCAAAATGGACACGCCTTCCGACAGGCTGTGAACGCCTCCTTTGGCAGCTGAAAAGCCCGCCGAAAGTTTTTGCCCCATCGCCTTTGCGCGGCTGCCCGTCGTCTTCATCTCGGCATTGAGCTTTCTAAGCTCCGCTTCAAGCTGTGCGACCTGCCGTTGCTGCTTCAAAAGATTCGTTTCGGCATAGCGCGTACGTGCGCCGTCCTTGTCCGCTTTCTGCACATCCTTAAGCACGTTGGCGAGGATTTCTTCTTTCTTCCTCTGGATGTCCAACTGGCGGTTGATGGCTTCATACTTGACCTTGATCTTGTCAAGCTCCGTGCCTGCGCCGTCGAGTTTGGCGAGGTCGACATCCATCTTGAGTTTCAGCTGATTGCTCCTGCTGTTGAGCCTTGAAATCGTCTCGGACACCGTGCGCCCCGCCGTATCGAAGTCAAGCTGCAGGCGTGCGATGTCCAAGCCTAGACTGATATACAGCTCGTCGATTTTCTGTCCTCTTGCCATTTACATCACATCATCAATGAATTTTTTGCCGTCCTCTTCGGTCTGCATTATTGCCAGAAGCTGGTCGAGAAGGAAGGCGATCTCATGAGCGTCGACCTCCTGCATCGTCCAGCCGTAGGAGGACTGCAGGCGCTCGTAGTAGCGCAGGATGTTCTGATACGGGGAAAGCGTTATGCCTTCCCCGCCTCGTCGTTTGGGAGTTTCACGAGTTTCTGAAACGTCAGCGATTGAATCCAACGGAAAAGCTCCCGCGTCAACGGCACGATGTCCGCGACCTCGATATTGTCGTCGATGGCTTCCCTCGTGACTTCTTCGCGGTCAAAGGCGAGCAGGATGAGGTCGATCTCCGCATCAAGGAACTCCTCGACGCTGAGATTCTTCTTGTCCTCGTCGAAGAAGGCGAGAAACCTGCGCCACACCTTCATCTTGGGAGGATTCGGCGCATACGTTTTGCCATAGAGCGTGATGGTTGGTGTTTCCACGTCGCCTCATCTCCTCTCAAACGTTTTCGTACCACTTCGTTCCAGTTTCGGCGATGAAGCCCGTCGCCTCCTCGTCGGCTTTCGCATACGACTGCCCATCCGACAGGCGATAGATCGCCTTCGCCGAGATGGTCGGCGTATCGTACTTGATGTTCTCTTCCTTCGTATTGCCCGATTCCGAAGGCTCGACAAATTGGACTTTGAAAAATTTGGTGAACCTCTTCTTGCCATTGCGCTTATCCGACTGAAACATGACGGCGAAATACGGCGGCACATCGTCCTTGTTCGCTGTCATGACGCCCTTGTCGATCTTGTGCCCGAAGAGATAGGCGACGTATTCCAAGGGGAGCGCCGACGTGTCGAAGGTCAGATCGTATGATGCCGTATTCGCCGCCGTATCTACGGACTGGCCGTCGGCGAAAAGTTCTGCCTGGCTCGTCTTGGGCTTGATGTCCACCTTGCGCAAGATTTTTCCTAGACTGATGGGCGATTCATACGTCGCCGCACCGTTCGGCACATCCGTCAGCATCTTGGCGATATGAAGCTTTTCCACATTGATGAACTGCCCGCTCGTGAGATTGGCAGCGGGTGCTGTTACGGTTGGACTTGGCATTATGCTTCAACTCCTGTTCTGAAATCCATGATTTTTACAAAGGCATGCTTTTCCGCCAGTTCCATCGACTGATAGCGGCGAAAGCCGAGAGTGTCCATGACCTTCCTCACGGCATCCTCAATTTTTTCATACGCGCCGTCCTTCGTGAGAATGTGCAGTCGCACGGTCACGCGCCGCTCCATCTCCATGCCGTCCGCCGACAGCGCGGGAACGTCGGAGATAACGGAATACACGAGGACGGGATAGCTTCCTGCATCAGGGCTTCGCCCGTGATATATGCCGCACCCTCTGCGGTCGCGATGGAGCAGTCTCGTGAGCGGCTTATATGCCGTCAATGCTTGATAGACCTTGCTGGCTATGCTCATCTTCCTTCCCTCCGCAATGCCGCCTTGACGGCTTCGACGATGTTCTTCTTGATGGCGTCCCGCTCAGCATCGAGCGCGGGATAGAGAAACGGCTGGTTGATCTTCGGGCTGAACTCGACGAGTTTGCCGTAAGCCGTACCGTCCTGTGCTTTGGCATCCGCCACGATGCGCCACGACGTACCGCCCCCGCGCTTGACGCAGTGGATGGAGTCTCGTAGCGCCCCCGGCACGACGCGCTTGTCTCGTCCCCGATAGACAGGACAGCGGCTTTTCGCCTCCGTCTTGACGGCTTCCGCGCCTTCTGCCAAGGCTCTTTTCGCCGCATCCATCGCGCCCTTGCCCATACGATTTAAAAGTTCGCGTGTAGAAATATAGTCACGGCTCATCTTCCACCAACTCCCTGCACTCAATCACGAGCCAACGCTTCCTGCCGTCCATAGCATAAGGCGGCGCTTTGATTTCAAGCACTTTATTGCCCCACTCGATGAAGTCCGTATCTCGGATGTCTTCCCGATAGCGCATAACGACGCGATACTCGACTTCCTTGACCTGCTCGGCATACCCATCCGAGATTTTTGCTGCAAACGGCAAGACCTTCGCCCAACAGGTACAATACCTCTCGCGGCTCTGCTCGACGAGATTGCCCGCCTCGTCAGGCGCATCTCGCGGACGCAGCACCGTGATGCGGTGGCGCAGTTCGCCAATGTTGACGTACACTAGAAACTCTCCTTTCGCTCGCCAAACAAAAGAGCACGAAGCGTCAAAGCGAGTTTTCTATGGTCAGCCTCCTCGCGATGCTCATAGAGATACGCGACGGCATAGAGAACCGCCGTCCGTGCCGCTTCCTGCCTCTTGACTTCCTTCCACGACTTGGCACGAAGAATCGCCAGCGAAAGCTGCTCCGCCGTATCGGCAAAGGAGGTGAGCAAGTTGTCTTCGGCATCCGAGTCGATGCGCAGATAGCCCTTGATTTCTTCGAGCGATACAAGCATATAGACGCATCTCCTTTCAGCATAGAAAAAGCCGCT
>NZ_ALNM01000054.1:0-7430 GCF_000292955.1 Selenomonas sp. CM52 | reverse complement strand
GTCCACTTTGTGGACATTGTGCGCCGCCCTTACATGAAAAAGCCAATCGGTCTGCGCCCTTCGGGCTTGACCTCTTGAATTTTCATGGTAAAATATTATGATATAACAAAATGAAGGAAACGCTGATGAGATTGGCGGTTCCCTGAATGAGCAGGAATGGGGGGCTGTTGGCATGAAGAGCATGACGGGGTTCGGCGCGGCGGGCCGGGAGAATGAGGATTACAAGGTTCATGTGGAAGTGAAATCGGTCAATCAGCGGTATCTGGACATATCGTTTTCCATGCCGCGCGCTCTCAATGTCTTTGAGAACGATATGCGCCATGCCATCAAGAAATTCTCGGCGCGCGGCAAGATTGATGTGAACATCGCCTTTCATGACAAGCGTGAAAAGGAAGCGACCATCGTCGTTGACAAGAACTTGGCACGCGCCTATCAGACGGCGCTTTACGAACTTGGCGATTTCCTGCATTTGACACCGCCCGCCGATGTATGTAAAATAGCCTTGTATCCCGACGTCCTGCGCGTGCACGAGGAGAGCCGCGATGTGCTTGACGCCCGCGAACTCGTCTTTGACGCCTTGGAAAACGCTTTGGAGCATTTCGCCCAAATGCGAAAGAAGGAGGGCGAGCATACGCGCCTCGACTTTGAGCCGCGCCTCGATTTCCTTGCCGAGGCAATCGAAAAACTCTCGGCCTTCGAGCCGGAGATTGTCGAGCGCTACCGCACGCACCTGAGGAACGTCCTCAGCGAAATGCTCAAGGGACAGGGAATTGATGAGATGCGCATCCTGCAGGAAACGGTGCTCTACGCTGACCGCATCAGCTACAATGAAGAGGTCGTGCGCCTCAAGAGCCACATCGCTCAGTTCCGTGAGACGATCGAGGTGGAGGAAGCGCCCATCGGCAGGAAGCTCGACTTTCTGATTCAGGAGATCAATCGCGAGACGAACACGATTGGCGCGAAGGCGAACTTCACGCAGGCGGCGAAACTTGTCGTCGAGATCAAGAGTGAGGTCGAGAAGCTGCGCGAGCAGGTGCAAAACATCGAGTGAGGGGTCAATATGGACATCAAGCTCATCAATATCGGGTTTGGCAACATCGTTTCGGCGAACCGCGTCGTGGCGATCGTCAGCCCTGAATCGGCGCCGATCAAGCGCATCATTCAGGAGGCGCGCGACGGCGGCAGGCTCATTGACGCCACTTACGGCAGACGGACGCGCGCCGTTGCCATCATGGACAGTGATCATGTGATTCTTTCTGCCGTGCAGCCGGAGACCGTGGCGCATCGCGTTCTTGAGTCAGACACTCCGGAAACGAAAGAAAGAGAGGACGGAAAATGAGAAAAGGACTTTTGGTCGTCGTTTCCGGCCCGTCGGGTGCGGGCAAGGGCACGATCTGTCAGGCGCTCTTGGAAAAGACGCCGCTTGCCTACTCCGTTTCCGCTACGACGCGAAAGCCGCGTGCGGGCGAGGTCGACGGCGAGAGCTACTATTTCCTCTCGGTCGAGGCGTTCGAGAAAATGATCGAAAAGGACGAATTGCTCGAATGGGCAAAGGTCTACGACAATTATTACGGAACGCCATTGAAAAAGGTGGAGGAAAAGCTCGCGGCGGGCGAGGACATCTTGCTTGAGATCGACACGCAGGGCGCGATGAAGGTGCGCGAGAAGTTTCCTGAGGGCGTCTACATCTTCATCTTGCCACCGTCGCTCGCCGAGCTGGAAAGGCGCATCCGCGGACGCGATACGGAGACGGAGGAGGTCTTGCAGAAGCGCCTCGCTGCGGCGATCGATGAGATTGAAGCGGGAAAGTGCTACAAGTACGTCGTCACGAACGACGAGGTCGATGGCGCAGTCGATTCCGTCTGCGCCATCCTTGCGGCGGAGAGGCGCCTTGTCGCACGCAATGGAGAGCTTTTTGACGAAATAGAAAAGGGAAGGGAAGATCCGATATGAGCATGGCAGATCCTTCGATCAACAAACTCTTGGAGGTAGTCGACAGCCGCTACACACTCGTCGTCTTGGCGGCGAAGCGTGCGCGTCAGCTTTTGAGCGGCGATGAGCCGAAGGTGGTGGCGAAGTCCTCGAAAGATGTGACGATTGCTCTGGAGGAGATTTCTGAAGGCGACATCCTTTATCGACGCAGCAAAGGCGGCATAAAGTAATGGTTCTTGCGGGCAGGAAGATCCTTTTAGGCGTCACGGGCGGCATCGCCGCCTATAAGGCGGTGGAGATTGCGAGCCGCCTGCGCAAGAAAGGGGCGGAGGTTCACGTCGTCATGACGAAGGAGGCCGCCCATTTTGTCACGCCGCTGACCTTCCGCGAGATCACGGGACAGCCCGTGTCGCTCGACATGTGGGAAGAGCCTGCGCATTGGAACGTCGAACATATCGCTTTGGCGCGTTTGGCGGATCTTGTGCTCATCGCGCCCGCTACGGCGAACATCATTGCCAAGGCGGCGGCAGGCATAGCCGACGACATGCTGACGACGACACTGCTCGCTGTCACATCGCCGATCTTCTTCGCTCCGGCGATGAACAGCGCGATGTATGAAAATCCCGTGACGCAGGAAAATATGGCAAAGCTCCAAGCGCGTGGCTGGCATAAGATCGAGCCGGCGTCGGGATACTTGGCTTGCGGCGCCTCGGGCGTCGGACGTCTGCCGGAACCGCAGGACATCGTGCGCGAGCTGGAAGAAGCCGGCGCACGCGGCAAGACGCTCGCTGGCAAGAAAGTGCTCGTGACGGCGGGCGGCACGCTTGAAGCCATCGATCCCGTACGCTTCATCGGCAATCGTTCGAGCGGCAAGATGGGTTATGCCATCGCGCAGGAGGCGGCGCGGCGCGGCGCTGACGTCGTGCTCGTCGCGGGCGGCACCGTCGCGCTCGCCGATCCCGACGGTGTGCGCGTCCTGCGTACGGAATCGGCGCTCGCCATGCGCGATGCCGTGCTGCAGGAAGCCGAGGACGCTGCGATCGTCATCAAGGCGGCCGCCGTCGCCGACTATCGCCCGAAGACGCGGCAAGCGCAGAAGATCAAGAAGAACGACGCTGAACTCACGCTTGTCTTGGAGAAGAATCCCGATATTTTGCTGGAACTGGGCGGCCGGAAAAAGGAGAAGCAGATCCTTGTGGGGTTTGCGGCAGAGACGCAGAATCTCCTCGACTACGCGAAGGCGAAGCTCCAAAAGAAGAATCTTGACCTCATCGTGGCAAATGATGTGACGTGCCCCGACGCGGGATTCAATACGGAGACGAATCTCGTGAAGATCGTCGCGCGTGATGGCTCCGTCGAGGAAATTCCTTTGATGAGCAAGCGGAAGGTGGCAGAGGTTCTCCTCGACCGCATCGAATCCCTACAAAAATAGTTGACAATTGAAATGTTTTCTCGTATAATAAAGCTAAATCGAATATCACTCATCAAGAGCAGTGGAGGGACTGGCCCTATGAAACTGCGGCAACCGTTGGCGTAGGCCAAAAAGGTGCCAATTCCTATAGGTATTGCCTATGAGATGGGAGCGAAGGAAGACTCTCTTTTCGTAGGAAGAGAGTCTTTTTTGATGGATGATGTATGCTGCGAATCGGCTTTTGCTGAAGATGTTTCGCGGACGATTTCATGAAAGCGGCGCTTTGAGGCCGCCGGGCAGGGAAGGTCGCACCTTGCTTTTCCAGATATTTGCCGCAGGCGGCAGCGGCGGAATGGAGCATACCATGAGCAAAACGATGTTGTTCACTTCCGAGTCGGTGACGGAAGGTCATCCCGACAAGATGGCCGATCAGATTTCTGATGCCATTCTCGATGCGATCCTCGCAAAAGATCCGCAGGGGCGCGTGGCGTGCGAGACATTGGTGACGACGGGGCAGGTGCATGTCGTCGGCGAGATCTCGACCTCGTGCTACATCGACATCCCGCACATCATCCGCAAGACTGTGGAGAAGATCGGCTACACGCGTGCGAAGTATGGCTTCGATGCAGCGACGTGCGGCATTCTCGTATCGCTCGATGAGCAGTCTGCCGATATCGCACTCGGCGTTGACAAGGCGCTTGAGGCGAAGGAAGGTGAGTCCGATGTCGCCGACTCCATCGGCGCGGGCGATCAGGGTATGATGTTCGGCTATGCGGCGAATGAGACGCCCGAGCTCATGCCGCTGCCGATCGCACTCGCGCATCGTTTGGCGCGTCGCCTTGCAGAGGTGCGTAAGAGCGGCGAACTCGGCTACCTGCGCCCCGACGGCAAGACGCAGGTGACGGTGCGCTACGAGGATGGCAAGCCCGTCGCCGTCGATACCGTCGTCATCTCCACGCAGCACGATCCGGAAGTCGACCTGGCAACGATTCGCAAGGATATGATTGAAAAGGTCATCAAGGTCATCATTCCGGCAGAGCTTCTGACGGCAGACACGAAGTACTTCGTGAACCCGACGGGCAAGTTTGTCATCGGCGGCCCGCAGGGCGATTCGGGTCTCACGGGCCGCAAGATCATCGTCGACACTTACGGCGGCATGGCGCGTCACGGCGGCGGCGCCTTCTCGGGCAAGGATCCCACGAAGGTCGACCGCTCCGCTGCCTACGCCGCGCGCTATGTGGCGAAGAATGTCGTCGCCGCAGGACTCGCCGATCGCTGCGAGATCCAGCTTGCCTACGCCATCGGCGTCGCGCGTCCCGTATCGATCATGGTCGATACGTTCGGCACGAACAAGGTGGACGAAGCTCTGATCGAAAAGCTTGTGCACGAGAACTTCGATCTGCGTCCGGCCTCGATCATCAGCAACCTCAACCTGCGCCGCCCGATCTACGAGCAGACGGCGGCCTACGGACACTTCGGCCGCACCGATGCTGATCTGCCGTGGGAGAAGACAGACAAGGCGGATGCCTTGAAGAAAGCTGCGGGAATCTGAAAAGGATACATATACAAAACGGGACAGCTGCAAGGCTGTCCCGTTTTGTTGCGCATCATGGCTTCCCTTGTAATGAAGATACTTGATAAACGATTAGAAAAGGTGTATAATTCCCATACTGGCAGGATTTGTATAGGAGAATGGAATTATGTGAATTTAATTTGAGCCGGGAGTTATCTGTGTCGGTTCGTGTATTTCGTACAACGCAATACGACGATCCAAAATGTAATGAACAATACGATCTAAGTTTACCATGGAGGGAAACCAGATGAACTCAAAGAAAAAGAAATTCCTGAAAACAACGCTCGCACTCAGCACAGCGTTTGCGCTTTGTGCGCCTATTGCGACGCCGAAGACGGCGCAGGCATTTGATTTTGACTCGGATGATGTTTATACTGCGATTCTGTTGTGGCAGATGATGCAGCAACCGATGCCTGATGAACCTGTGCAACCGAGTCCGCAAGGTTCAAGCACAACCAAGAAAAAGACATTTTGCGACAACAATCCAAATAGAGACATTAATTGCGGAAATACAATTAAACCGATTGAGCATTGGTATCGCCATCAGCATAAACCTGTCACTGTTGAGCCTGAAGAGGCAAAAACAGCGACACCGATTTCTGATAAGGCGCGAATTCGCAGCAACGTAATTGCCACGATCATGGTTAACGGCAGAAAGTATGCCGATGTAACTATTGATGAGTACGACAAAGGCAAATACAAAGACTCTAAGAATATTCTCCTTGATGTGTACGGAAGTAACACAACCAACCCAATAACTTATGAAGGAGTTGTTCGTGACAGATACGGAGAAGGAGAAAAATCATGGGAAGAGTCTCTTAAAAGCGCGGAGACATATATCGAACAAAACCTTGGCTATCCGTATAACATTTATGACCCTATGAATTTTATTGATGAGTATTCCGAGTCAACATATACTCCAACAGACCTCCAAAGCGCTGTTGCATCAGCATATAAGGGTGTAGAACAGGTTGCCCCACAGGTGATTGAAGAACTCAAGCACCAGTTTGACGATAATGAGCGCGGTAAGCGTTCTGTGTACGAATATGGAAGCAAGATTGAAGCGCCGAAGTATGCAAATGCTTTAAAAGACGCGCGTGATATATCTGATTGGAAGCAAAACAAAAGAGGAGATGTAGTTCACAAGGAGATATCATCTATTATAAAAGCCTATTTAGGCAAACTACCAGAAGAAATCTATTTTGAAAATCTTGAAAATCTCACATGGGATGATTTTACAACAAGTGAAGATGGGCGAAAAGGTTGGATTCCTAATGGGAAAACAGAGCTTGATTTGCATTGGTTAATTTCAAAACCGTGGTATATTGACGCATATTCAATGAACCCAAAAGATATAGTTGCTAAACACATGGTTAACCGACAAACTTTCCTCCAAGGACACTCTTTGATGCGCTTTATGCCTGTCATGGGGATTCCAACCGACGAAACGCATCGATATAACATCCTTCAAATGTTCGATGTTACGTCTAGTGAAGAATTTTCCAAAACAAATCTTCCTCCTGACTTTATGAACATTAAAGATAATAAAACAAAGTATGGCGACTATTCATCTCCCGCAGAAGGCAATAAGTTGACAACAACCGACGTCATGGGCGGTTTAACCGGATTTGGACATTCGGAAGTTGAGTTAAACAATCCTCAATTTCTCCTTCCTTACCTTGACTATGAAGCGATTAACGCAGGAATGGAAGGATGGCAAACAAAGATGGGGTGGCTTTATCCTTACTTCTACGAGTGGGAATATGAAGGCGCGCAGCCGAACAAAATCATCCTCAAAGAAGTCTTCGATCCGCAGAACTATGCGGGACATGAAGATACCGACCAAAAACAAGGATATACGCCGCCGAGCTATCCGTACTACACTGGGCGCGTCATTTACCTCACGCGCGCCAACGAGACGGCGAGCTAAAAACAGGTAAAAAGAAAAAGGCACGAGAATGCCAACTCGTGTCTTTTTTGATGTAATGAAAGAGTAGTGACGATGCAATAACACGGTCAAACTGCATCATGATTCCCCCCCTTGTCAACGAAATGTGTCATATGGTGCGGAACGTAGAGGTTTCATCGAGAGTTGTAGATAAGATTGTTATTTCCTTTAAATAAATAGCGTTTACTTTTCGTCGAGTTCTTTTGACAGGCTCCAAAAAGAACTTGTAAGAAGGCATAAGTCTCTCCTGGAAAAACAGCCAAGCTCGATTAAGCCTGCAAATAAAAAGTCAAGCCCTTAGATGAAAAAAGATGAGGAGTTGTGGCAAGTGGAATTTGAGCAACACAAATAGGTCGCCGCAGGAGCGCCGACCAAAGGGACGGTAGTGAAATGCTATTCTTGTTCTTTGGAAAGGCTTGCCAAATACTCATTTACGCGCCCGTAGTAGATGCGCAGGAACTTATTCGCTCCTGCCGTCATATAGACGTAGTAAGGCTTTCCCTCGGAGCGTTTCTTGTCCATGAAGTTGTAGACTGCATCATCGGGAGAACGCATCAAGAGTCCTG
>NZ_ALNM01000053.1:0-43455 GCF_000292955.1 Selenomonas sp. CM52 | reverse complement strand
TCCGAGGGAAAGCCTTACTACGTCTATATGACGGCAGGAGCGAATAAGTTCCTGCGCATCTACTACGGGCGCGTAAATGAGTATTTGGCAAGCCTTTCCAAAGAACAAGAATAGCATTTCACTACCGTCCCTTTGGTCGGCGCTCCTGCGGCGACCTATTTGTGTTGCTCAAATTCCACTTGCCACAACTCCTCATCTTTTTTCATCTAAGGGCTTGACTTTTTATTTGCAGGCTTAGGGTTGCACAGAGGACGCTTCCTGTTGTGCGCCGCCCTTAACGAAAGTTATCCAATCAGTCTGCGCCCTTTGGACTTGACTTCTTGGACTTTCATAGTAAGCTACACGCACAAACGTCCACTTCGTGGACATTGTGCGCCGCCCTTAACGAAAGTTATCCAATCAGTCTACGCCCTTTGGGCTTGACTTCTTGGACTTTCATAGTAGACTAAATAAAGTTGGAAGGTTGTATTTTTGAAAGTGGGAAATCATATTGAGCACATTGCGTTTTTTGACGGCGGGCGAATCGCACGGCCCGTCTTTGACAGCCATCTTGGAGGGCATTCCGGCTGGGCTTTCGCTGAAATTGGAAAACATCAACCGTGATTTGGCGCGTCGCCAGAAGGGCTACGGGCGCGGCGGACGCATGAAGATCGAAACGGATACGGTGCGAATTCTCTCGGGCGTGCGCTTCGGCGAGACGATCGGCTCTCCTATTACGCTCTCGGTCGAAAACCTCGATTGGCAGAACTGGCAGGAGCGCATGACGGCATTTGGCGAGGCGCACGGCGAGAAGGTGACGGCGGCGCGCCCCGGACACGCAGACCTCACGGGCGTTCGGAAGTACGCGCGTGAGGACATCCGCGACATCTTGGAGCGGGCGAGCGCGAGAGAGACGGCGATGCGCGTCGCCGTCGGCGCCGTGGCGAAGGAGCTTCTCTTCGCACTCGGCGTCACGGTCGAATCCGCCGTGCTCGACATCGGCGGCGTCACCGCCGATGCAGCCAAGCGCGAGACGGGCGCGGCGCATAAGGCGGCATCGGAACTCAACTGCTTTGATGCTGAGGCTGAAGAGCGCATGAAAGAGAAGATTCGCGCGGCGAAAGAGGCGGGCGATACGCTCGGCGGCATCTTCGAGGTGCGCATCGCGGGTGCGCCGCTCGGACTCGGCAGCCACATCCAGTGGGACAGGCGTCTCGACGCGCGGTTTGCCGCCGCCATGATGTCGATCCAGGCCATCAAGGGCGTTGAGATCGGCGCAGGCTTTGGCTATGCGGCACTCCCTGGCAGCGAGGCGCACGACGAGATGTTCTTGGGTGAGAACGACTCCGTTGTGCGCAGGACGAACCGCGCGGGCGGCCTTGAGGGCGGCATGACGAACGGCGAGGATATCGTCATTCGCGCCGTCATGAAGCCGATTCCGACGCTGATGAAGCCGCTTCATTCCGTTGACATCGAAAAAAAAGCGCCCGTGCTCGCTTCGAAGGAGCGCAGCGACGTCTGCGCCGTGCCCGCCGCCTCTGTCGTCGGCGAGGCAATGGCGGCCTTCGTGCTCGCCGAAGCCTTCATCGAGAAGTTTGACAGCGACAATATGCGCGACATGAAAGCGGATGTCGCAGCGTACAAGAAGCGCACGGAGGAGGCGTGAGATGAAGAACGTCGTATTGATCGGCTTCATGGGCACGGGCAAGACGAGCACGGGACGTGCACTTGCACAGCGTCTCGGCCGCGCCTTCGTCGATCTCGACCGCATGATCGAGGAAGAGGCGGGGCGTTCGATTCCCGAGATCTTCGCCTCTGAGGGTGAGGCGGCTTTCCGCGCTTTGGAAAGGGAGGCGGTCAGGCGCACGGCCAAGCGCCGTGCTCTCGTGATTTCGACGGGCGGCGGCACGGTCAAGGACGCGGCGAATGTGGCGCTGCTCAAGGAGAACGGTGCGCTCATCTGTTTGACGGCCTCTGTCGACGTCGTGCTCGCGCGCACGGCTCATGTGGGCGACCGCCCCGTGCTCGACGCAAAGGATGCAGGAGATCGCCGGCAGGCGGTGGCAGACCTCATGGCGGAGCGCAGGGAGCTTTATGATGTTGCGGATTACAGCGTTGACACGAGCGATCTTTCGCCGCTGCAGGTCGTCGACGACATCGCCGGCTATTTGAAGAGGGAAGGTGTTTTTCGTGCGTGAGATGCACAAGGTGCGCGTGGAACTTGGCGCAGCGAGTTACGACATCTTTATCGGCGAGGATCTTCTGCCGGAAATCTCCGATTTCGTAAGGGCGCAGAATTTCTCGCACAAAGCGCTCGTCATCTCCGATGAGAATGTCGGGAAGATGTATGGCGAGAGGACATTGGCAGCCTTGCGCGAGGCGGGATTGGAACCTGCGCTCCATCTCGTGCCCGCAGGCGAAGCCTCGAAGTCGCTTGCCGTTGCCGACGACATCTTCACGCACGCCATCGAGCTGGGACTTGACCGCCGCTCGCCCGTATTCGCCTTGGGCGGCGGTGTCGTCGGCGACCTCGCGGGATTCATCGCTGCGGCGTACATGCGCGGCGTTCCCTTCGTCCAGCTGCCGACGAGCCTTCTCGCGCAGGTCGATTCAAGCGTCGGCGGCAAGGTCGCCGTCAACCATCGCCTCGGCAAGAATCTCATCGGCGCTTTCTACCAGCCCGCCGCCGTTTTCGCCGATCTCGCGACGTTCGCCACTCTGCCCGAGCGCGAGATCCGCACGGGACTCGGCGAGATCATTAAGTATGGCATCATCTTTGACGCAGATTTCTTTGCCGCTCTCGAAGATCATGCGGCAGACGCACTGCGCCTTTCGCATGATGCGGTGCTCTTCATGGTCGAGCGTTCGTGCGAAATCAAGGCGGAGGTTGTCGCCAAGGACGAGAAGGAAGGCGGCCTGCGCCGCATTTTGAACTATGGGCACACCATTGCCCACGCCATCGAGAAGGAAACGGGCTATGCGCGCTACAATCACGGCGAGGCCGTCGCCATCGGCTCCTTGGGCGCGGCATACATCAGTGAGGCGCTCGGCATGATCGATGATGCCGACGTCCTGCGCGTGCGCCGCCTGACAGAGCGTCTGGGACTGCCACTGTTCGCCGAAGGCTGCACGGTCGAAGGCCTCTATGCGGCGATCTTCCACGACAAGAAGACGGTCGACGGCAAAGTCAACTGGGTGCTCATGGAAGGCATCGGCAAGGTCTGCGTGCGAGACGACGTGCCAGAGAGCACCGTGCGCACGGCGATGGCGCGTTGCTTGAAATTTTAGGGAGCGTTGATAAATTCAGCCGCCCATCTTCACACATCTGCGCTGTCCTCTCGTCGTCGACAAATCCTCGACGTAGCACCGCTACGCCTGCGGTTTGTCTCCTTGCTGAGCCGTTCAAGAGCCAAGTCCGAAGGACGCAGGCGATTGGGCAACGGTTCGTATGCGAAAACGTCCCAAGAATGCAAGCGCGAAGCGCGTCGCATGATTGGCTGACGTTGACCGCTATAGATACAGCGCATCTGTGCAAATCTGGGCGACCTCATTTTATCAGCGCTCCCTTAGAAAAAATATGGCGGTCTCGTAATCATTTCCTCCTATTTGATTGACAGATTAGATGGTAGGGTCTATAATGAAATTGCGTGAGTATCAGGCGCGGTTCTGCAACACACCAAGAAACAGGAGGAATTACTATGGTTGGTAAGGTCAAATGGTTCAGCGCAGAAAAGGGCTATGGTTTCATCGAGAGGGAAGACGGCGATGATGTTTTTGTCCATTTCTCTGCAATCCAGGGCGATGGATTCAAGACGTTGGCTGAGGGTCAGGGCGTAGAATTCGAGATCGTCGAAGGCGCACGCGGCCCGCAGGCTTCCAATGTCGTGAAGACGGCGTAAGCTGCGCGAAAGCATGTCGTGTTCCCTCAGAGAACGTTGATTGAACCACGCGTTTTCTGAAGTTTGGCAAAGACCGGCTCCGTTTGGAGTCGGTTCTTTTGTTTTCAAACGAGGGGAACGAGTCGCTGAAAGAGAAATCGAAGGCCGGCACATGGAGCGGAGCGGTTCGCTTCATGTGCCGGCCTTCGGTTTCAGATAATTTATATTCGTCAAGATGGTTGGTTCTCCATTTTTAAGGCACGTATCTTGTCTGCCGATAAATTTGTGATGCGTGCGATCATTTCAATGGGTAAATTTTCTTTGAGCATCGAAAGGACAGTCGCCGTGCGATTGGTTTCGATTCCCTGCTCAATTCCTTGCGCGATTCCCTGTTCATAAATCCCCGTACTCAAATTGCACATTGTACTCAACTCCTCCTCTATATCGGTAGTCGTATCCAGATCAAATTCATCTTTCAGAAGTTTCTTTTTCTCTGCCATCGTCATTCTTGTATTCTTGAACAAGAGGCGCAGGAAGCGGATGAGCCAATCCTCGTGTGATTTTCGTTCTTCGCCAAGATAAATCGTTACAATGCTCATCAGGTCGTAATCGGTATGCTTTTCCTTGTGACTGTTTAGAACGTGATGCTCGTTGATATCGTAGCGATTGATGGCGCTATTGCCATCGGGAGCATCCATGCAGAGCCAGATGGAGTAGACTTTCTTGATTTCGTCATAAGAAGATCCTGTGAACTCCGTTTCCTTTTGAGAAGAAAGCAAACGGCTTGCATAGTAGATGGCACGGCGCAAAAGTGCGTAACCAAGTTTTGATCGACGCTGCGTTCTCTGTGCCTCGACGTTGATGATCAAGGTGATGAGTTCACCTGATTTTGGAGCACGCGCGTGGAAGAGGATGTCGAAGCGAATCCAGCCTTCTGTGATGCCGACACTTTCCGTGGCATCGCCAATAAATTCTTTTGGCGTATGCAGCGCGTTTCTTGCGGCATTCGTCTTGTCCCGCGCAACGGGAATCTCGCTGATTTGCGGCGAACCTTCGATGTACTTTTCGGCTATGTCAGCGATGGTGACATCTTTGAATTCCGGCACGGTTCGCTTGAGCAGCCGAGCCATGATGGTTCTCTGTGAAAGTAGGCGTTTGGCATGTTGGTCATAGGTTGGATTTTGATAAAGCGGCACATGACTCGCCGTCACGGCACGGTCTTCTTGCTGCACGAAATCACCTTTTTTGTTCTTATTATAGCATTGAATATTCATTCCAGCCAGTGAAAACGCATTGGATGACCCTCGTGAAAATTTTCAGAAACATTCTTTTCCAAAAGAAGGGTTTTGCGAGCGGAGGGAGAATATATACAGCAGAAGATACAGGAAAGGGGACATGTCACTATGGCCACATTCACGGTACGAGGGAAAAACATTGAGATCACCCCGTCGCTCAAGGACTATGTCGAGAAGCGTGTCGGCAAAATCACGAAGTATTTCGACGAGGTGGGCGAAATCTCGGTGCTCCTCACGGTTTCCAAAGGACGCCATATTGTCGAAGTCACTGTGCCCATCCCGGGTGGTGTTCTGCTCCGGGGCGAGGAGGCCACGATGGATATGTACACCTCCATCGATCTCGTCGTCGAGAAGCTTGAGCGTCAGATCCGCAAGCAGAAGACGCGCCTTGCCAAGCGTTTCCGCGGCGGCGGTTTCAAAGAAGAGGCCGTCCAGCAGATGGGTGCGATTCCCGTACAGGAGGAGGAAGGCGAGTTCCCGCTCGTGAAGACGAAGCGCTTCGTCGTGAAGCCTATGGATGTACAGGAGGCAATCATGCAGATGAACCTCTTGAACCACAACTTCTTCGTGTTCCGTAACGCTGAGTCGGAGGAAATCAACGTCGTTTATCGCCGCACGGACGGCAAGTACGCCTTGATCGAGCCGGGAAATTAAGTTTTGTATTTTGTGTTTGACTGCCCGCCGGTGCTTCGCGCCGGCGGGCTTTTCAATCAGTCTGCGCCCTACGGGCTTGACTTCTTGGGCTTTCATGATAAACTTGATGGACATATGTTCAGCCGTCGCGCAAAGAGGCGCGGTTTGTTTTTGTACCTGTTTCCAGCGATGGCGGCATCAAAGCATCTCGCTGTACATATGTCCACCCGCCCTTATATGAAAGCAGCCAATCAGTCTGCGCCCTGCGGGCTTGACTTCTTGGGCTTTCATGATACAATGGTTCATGAAAAAGTGGAGTGGCTGTTGAAAAGAAACGGTGACGCTTTTGGATGCGTCCTACGGGTATATAAAAGGGGTGCTGTTTTCCATGCCGAATCACGTTTTGGCGTTCCTCGTCGCCATGGTTGTCGCGGTTGCCGTGACACCGGCGGTCATTTTTTTTGCGAAAAAAACGGGGGCGCTCGATGCGCCGGACGCGCGCAAGGTTCATAAGAAGCCGGTACCGCGCATTGGCGGAGTCGGCATCTACATCGCCTTTATGGCCGCGATGCTCAGCTTTATGGTCTACGGGGAGCTTTCGGATGAGGTTTTGACTGAACTGGCAGGACTCATGACGGGCGGCTCTCTCATCGTGCTTCTGGGACTCATAGATGACTACAAGAATCTGCCCGCGAAGGTCAAGCTCCTTGGGCAGATCGTCTGTGCCTGCGTGCTCGTCGCTTTCGATGTGCGCATTGACTTCATCACCGATCCGTTCGGCGATTATCTTTACCTCGAGTATCTTGCCATACCCGCGACGATCTTTTGGATCGTCGGTCTGACGAATACCGTGAATCTCATCGACGGCCTCGATGGCTTGGCGGCGGGCGTCGCCACCATCGCGTCTGTGACCATCTGTCTCGTTGCCCTGCAGCAGGGCTATGCGCTCGTTGCCGTGCTGACGGCGGCGCTTGCGGGAGCTGCCATTGGCTTCCTTTTCTACAACTTCAATCCGGCGAAGATCTTTATGGGTGACACGGGCAGCATGTTCCTCGGTTTCATGCTCGCGGGCATCTCCGTCATCGGCGCTGTCAAGAGCGCGGCGACGATCGCTCTCATCGTGCCGATTCTCGCGCTCGGGCTCCCCATCATGGACACGACATTTGCCATCGTGCGCCGCTATCGCGGCGGTGTGCCGATCTTCAAGCCGGACAAGGGACATCTGCATCATCGCCTGCTCGACCTCGGCTTTACGCAGCGTCAGGCGGTGCTCTTAATGTACATTATCAGCGCCCTCTTGGGTCTCAGCGCCGTCGCTTTGACGGAGGTTTCGGGCGGCATCGCGCTCCTCATCTTCGCCGGCGTCGTCGTCTCCGTGCTCTTCGGCGCGAAGAAGCTCGGCATCTTCCGCATGAACGATTCCGCCCAGACACATTGATGCGGGGCGGAGTTTTTGCCATACGTTCCACGCGTTCGTTCCAGTGAGGGAAAAGGAGAACAAACCTATGAAGAAGATCAAGGTCATGACGGTTTTCGGCACGCGCCCCGAGGCGATCAAGATGGCGCCGATCGTGCTCGAACTCAAGAAACATGAGGCAGAGATAACGCCGCTCGTCGCCGTGACGGCGCAGCATCGCGAGATGCTCGACCAGGTGCTTTCGCTCTTTTCCATCACACCCGACTACGATCTCGACATCATGGCGCAGGGACAGACGCTCTTCGACATCACGTCGAAGGCGCTCCTAGGGCTCGATGGCGTTCTTACGAAGGAGAAGCCCGATATCGTGCTCGTGCATGGCGACACGACGACGACGTTTGCAGGTGCTTTGGCTTCCTACTATCATCAGACGGCAGTCGGCCATGTGGAGGCGGGGCTTCGCACGCAGGACAAGTATTCACCGTTTCCCGAGGAGATGAACCGCAAGCTCACGGGAGCGATCGCCGACCTCCATTTTGCGCCGACGATGACGGCAAAGGCGAATCTTCTGCGCGAGGGCGTGAATGAAAACCGCATCTTCGTCACGGGCAATACGGTCATCGACGCCCTGCAGCAGACGGTGCGTGAGGATTTTTCCTTCGACGATGCGCTGCTCGACGGCCTCGGCGGCGGAGGGCGGCGCGTCGTGCTCGTGACGACGCATCGGCGTGAGAATCTCGGCGAGCCGATGCGCCACGTCTATAAGGCGCTCAAGGAGCTTGTCGAGGAATTTTCCGACATTGAAGCGGTATTCCCTATGCACAAGAATCCTAAGGTGCGCGAAGTCGCACGGGAAGAGCTCGGCGGCCTTGATCGCGTCCACCTCATCGATCCATTGGACTACGAGCCGTTCGCAAACCTTATGGCGCGGTCTCACCTCATTCTTACGGATTCAGGGGGGGTGCAGGAGGAGGCGCCGGCGCTCGGCAAGCCAGTGCTCGTGCTGCGCAATACGACGGAGCGGCCCGAAGCCGTGGAAGCGGGGACGGTGCGTCTCGTCGGTACGGATAAGGAGCACGTCTATCGAGAAGCGAAAGAACTTCTGACCGACGACGCTGCTTACCAGCGCATGAGCGGCGCCTGCAATCCTTACGGAGACGGTGAGGCCGCGCGCCGTATCATTCAGGCGATTCTCTACCATGCGGGTCTTTCCCATGAAAAGCCCGACATCTTCTCTGCTTGCTGATGGAACGGCAAACATCGCCGAAGGAAAAGGGGGCGCTCCGTCAAGCGCTCGATGCCTACCTCTTTTTGAGTGGCATCGGGATCTTCTTCTGCGCCGTTCTCGGCGTTTGCATGTACGCGGGGAGCCTGGTGGATGAGGCCTTCTCTTTGGGACACAAGGGAATCTTTGCGGGAATCCTTGTGGGGTTTCCGCTCGCCATCTTTTCCGTCTATCGGCGCGTGCGCCGTATGCGCTGACAATGTCGCGGGCAGTTTTCGCGCGGTGCATGAAGAAATACAGAAATAAGAAAAATTTTCAAGAAAACTTAAAAGATGCTTAAGTGCATCTCTCTTTTCTGCGATACATAGGTATAACGTCGTGTTCTCGTATAGCAGAAAATGCTTGCCATTTCGTCGCTGCAAAGAGAGAAGCCAAGGCGAGTCTCTGCCGCGAATATTGACAAGATGAATTTATGAACTTTGCTATAATTTATATTGATTATTTATTTATACAAAGATAGGTGCTGTTTATATAATTGTTGTCTATTTTTAGTTATCTTATCATTCTTTAATTTTATGGCGATTTCCGCTTGTTTTCGGCAGGGGAATGGCTTCTTTTGTCGAAACAGTAAAATAGCTGCAAAGGTTTCTTCAGGAATCACTGATAAATTCAGCCGCCCATCTTAATACATCTGTGCTGTCCTCTCATCGTCGACAAATCCTCGACGTAGCACCGCTACGCCTGCGGTTTGTCTCCTCGATAGATACAGCACATCTGTGCAAATCTGGGCGACCTCATTTTATCCGCGCTTCCTTAAAGAAAGTGATGCGGCGGTTTGGGAATGCTGAGATGTTCAGCGATTTCTTACAATGATATTCGCACCACGGCGCTTTTTCCGCCGAAGGAGGAATATGTGAGGGAAGTCTTATCGGTATATGCGAAGCGGCTCGCTGCATGGCTTCTTGGCGTTGCGCTCATGGCGCTCGTTTCGTTCGCCGCCGGCGGACGCGCGGGTCTCATTGGCGCATGGCTCATCGGCTATCTGGCGGCGGCAGTCTGTCTGTGGAATCTCGTATGGCGCACGTGGCGGAGCACGACGCTGACCACCGAACGCGCCAAGCGCGAGATGCGGCAGGGATTCGTTCTGCGGCTCGTCACGATTTTTATCGTGTTCTGGGCTGCCGTGCAGATCTCGACCGAGGTGTTCTTCACGGTGGTTTCGGGCTTTGCCCTATGCTACGTCGTGACGATGCTCCACATCATGCTGCTCGCGCTCGAAAAAGACCGATAAGGGAAAGGCGGACTGAATCCGCACTTTCCGGGGAGATGCTTTTCGGCCCTCTCCGAGATTTATCCGAAAGGGAGGTAGTTAAACATGCATGAAATCGGTGTTCGCGAAGTTATTCAGTTCGCCGGCATGACCTTCAATGAGGAAACCTTGATCATGACATGGATCACCATGGCGGTCGTCCTTCTCATCGCGATTCTCGCGACGCGCAATTTGCAGCTCATTCCCTCGGGCTGGCAGAATGTGCTGGAGATGGTCGTCGTGTGGCTGCATGAGCAGATGGATGCGACGCTCGGACCGAAAGGTCGCTGGCTCGCGCCAATGATCATCACATTGTTCATGTTTCTCTTGGTTTCCAACTGGATCGGCCTCGTGCCGAAGATGGCGTCGCCGACGAATGACTTGAACACCACGTTGGGGCTAGCGCTCTTTGTCGTCGCCTTGGTGCATGGCCTGGGCCTCTATATGGGAGGCATGAAGTACATCAAGCACTTCTTCCAGCCAACGCCCGTCTTCGTCATCCTTAATATCATTGAGGAATTAGCGAAGCCCATTACTCTGGCCTTTCGTCTATTCGGCAACATCCTTGCAGGCGAGATACTCATCATCATCCTGCTGAAGCTCTTGCCGATTTGGATGCCTGTGCCGTCCGTCCTCTGGCTTGCTTTCAGTATCTTCATCGGTATGGTGCAGGCCGTCATTTTTACAATGCTTTCGATAGCGTACCTGTCAAATTCTTTCCATGCAAGTGAGGGAGAAGATCATGGACACGGCGTCAACGCCATGAGCGAGGGCGGTGCTCTGCTTGATGCGGCGGAAGCCATCCGCGCAGGCGGGGAGCATTGAAAGTGACGGGGATGGTTCCTTTCTGTTTTTGTATTGTACTTTAAGGAGGAAATTTTTCATGGAAAACGCGATTATGGTAGCAGCCGCTTTGATTGGCGCAGGTATTACGATGGGTCTTGCCGCGATCGGCGCCGGCATCGGCGACGGTCTTGTCACGGCTCGTTTCATCGAAGGCATCACGCGTCAGCCAGAGGCGAAGAATACCCTCTTCACGAACACGCTGATTTCCGTCGGTCTGATCGAGGCTATGGCGATCATCGCGACGGTTGTTGCCCTGATCATGCTCTATGCGAACCCGCTTCTGACGAAATAAGGAGAAATTCAAGTCTCTTTATGAAAGAAAAGGGGGTACAGCAAATTGATCGATATAAATTGGACCCTTGCGGCTCAGATCCTGAACTTCCTGATTCTTGTCGTGCTGCTTCGCGCCTTTGCCTATAAGCCGATCGTCAACATGCTCCAGGAGCGTCAGAAGAAGATCGAAATGAGCCTCGCCAAAGCGGACGAGGACGTGGAAAAGGCCGAAGCCCTCAAGAAGGAATACGAGGATCAGCTCGCGAGCGCCCGCGTCAAGGCGCAAAGCATCATCGACTCCGCTTCACGTCAGGCGGCGGAGGAGCGCGATGAGAGCGTCGTGAAGACGAAGCGCGATATTGAGCAGATGAAGAAGTCTGCGGCGGAGGAGATCGAGCGCGAGCGCCGCGCGGCAGCGGAGACGCTTCGCGCCGAGGTCGTTGCCCTTTCGATGGCGGCGGCGAGCAAGGTCATCGCGAAGAACCTCGACGAGAAGGCGAACGAGAGCCTCATCGCCGAGTTCGCCGATCGACTCGGCAACGAAAAGCTTGGTGATCTCTCATGCTGAATCTGCAACTGGCGAAAAAGTATTCGCGCGCCATTTTCGAGATTGCCGCGGATGAGAAGAAACTCAAGGAGTACGGCGAAGAACTCACGGGCGTGACGCGTACCGTATTCGATGAGCCGATGCTCCGAGGCTTCGCAACGAATCCACAGGTGCCGCCTGAAGCGAAGAAATCGCTGTTCAAGAAGATTTTCTCGGGCGAACTCTCCTCGGATATTGAGAACTTCATCATGCTCTTGATCGACAAGCATCGCATGGACCTTCTGGAGGTCATAGATGCCCAGTATCAAGATTTTTCCAACGAGGCGCAGGGCATCGTTGTCGCGGACATCACGACGGCGCATCCGCTGACGGGAGAACTGGAAAAGCTTCTTGCCGACAAGCTCGAAAAGGCGACGGGGCGCAGCGTGAAGCTCAGGAAGCACATCGACGCCGCCATCATCGGCGGTGCGATCGCCCAGATCGGCGACAAGCGCATCGACGGCAGCGTACAGGGCAGACTTGCAGCACTGCGCGCCGAGATACTGGCGAACAAGTGAGAAATTGGGGTGACAGCATAAGATGAAAATGAATCCGGAAGAAATAACGGCCATCATCAAAGACCAGATCAAGAACTACAACGTCGATCTGAACGTCGATGATGTCGGCACTGTTATCGAGATCGGTGACGGCATCGCCCATATCCACGGCCTCACGAAAGCCATGGCAGGCGAGCTGCTCGATTTCGGCAATGATGTATACGGTCTTGCCCTGAACCTCGATCAGGACGACGTTGGCGCCGTTATCTTGGGCGGCGACACGGAAATCAAAGAAGGTGCGACGGTCAAGCGCACGAAGAAGATCATGCAGGTGCCGGTTGGCGAGAACATGGTCGGCCGCGTCGTCGACGCTCTTGGGCGTCCGATCGACGGCAAGGGCCCCATTCAGGCGGCAGAGCATCGCGCCGTCGAGTTCCCCGCGCCGGGCATCGCGGACAGAAAGTCTGTCCATGAGCCGCTGCAGACAGGCCTCAAGGCGATCGACGGCCTCGTGCCAATCGGCCGTGGCCAGCGCGAGCTCATCATCGGCGACCGCGGCACGGGCAAGACGGCGATCGCTGTCGATACGATCCTCAACCAGAAGGGGCAGAACTGCATCTGCGTCTATGTTGCCATCGGCCAGAAAGCGTCGACGGTCGCACGCGTCGTCAAGACGCTCGAAGACGCCGGCGCGATGGAATATTCCATCGTCGTCGCTGCGACGGCGGCGGACAGCGCTCCCTTGCAGTACCTTGCGCCGTATGCGGGCGTCGCCATGGCGGAGTACTTCATGTACAAGGGCGGTCATGCCCTCTGCGTTTACGACGATCTGACGAAGCACGCCGCCGCTTACCGCGCGATGTCGCTTCTCCTGCGCCGTCCGCCGGGGCGTGAAGCCTATCCGGGCGACGTCTTCTACCTGCACTCGCGCCTCCTAGAGCGCGCGGCGAAGCTCTCCGATGAGCTTGGCGCAGGCTCCATCACGGCTCTGCCGGTCATTGAGACCTTGGCAGGCGACCTCTCGGCATACATTCCGACGAACGTCATCTCGATCACAGACGGTCAGATCATGCTCGAAACCGACGCGTTCTACTCGGGCATCCGCCCGGCGATCAACGTCGGCCTCTCCGTCTCGCGCGTCGGCGGCTCGGCGCAGATCAAGGCGATGAAGCAAGTCGCGGGCACCTTGCGCCTCGACCTTGCACAGTACCGTGAGCTCGCTGCTTTCGCGCAGTTCGGCTCCGACCTCGACAAGGCGACGAAGGAGCAGCTCGATCGCGGCGCACGCATGGTCGAGACCTTGAAGCAGCCGCAGTACACGCCGCTCGCCGTCGAGGATCAGGTGCTCGTGCTCTTCACGGCCGTGCGCGGCTTCCTCGCGGACATCCCCGTCGAGAAAGTCGTCAAGTTCCAGGAGGACTTCATCAAGTTCATGCACGCAAGCCATGCCGATGTCGGCAAGAAAGTCGCTGAGCAGAAGAAGCTCGACGATGCTTTGGAAGCCGAGATCAAGAAGTGCATCGAGGAGTTCAAGGAGACGATTTCTTACAGGGTCAAAGAATAATAGCGAGGTGATTCATTTTGGCTAGCTTGCAGGATATACGCCGAAGGATCAAGAGCGTAAAAAGCATCCAGCAGATCACGAACGCTATGAATATGATCGCGACCTCAAGGCTGCGCCGTGCCAAGGATGCGGCGACGAACAACCGCCCCTACGCGGAAAAGATGGCTGAGGTGGTCAAGGACATCGCGGCGAATGCCGGCGATTTCAGCCATCCGCTGTTGGAGACGCATCCGGACGGCAAGACGCTCTATCTCGTCTGCGCCGCTGACAAAGGACTTGCGGGTGCTTATTCGAGCAACGTATTCAAGCTCGTCGCGAGTCTCGTTGAAGACAAGTCGAAGACGACGCTTGTGACCGTGGGCCGCAAGGCGCGCGATCATTTCAAGCACAGAGGCTTCGATGTCGCGGAATCCTACATCGGCATCAGCGAGCGTCCGACTTACGAAGAAGCGCGCACGATCGCCCAAGATCTTACGAATCGCTTCACCGAAGGCGGCATCAAGGAGATCCACATGGTCTACACGCGCTTCATCTCGTCGATCAGCTGCGTGCCGGAAACGATGCAGCTCCTGCCCTTTAGAGGGCTCGGCGAGGCGAAGGAAGGCCCTCATGCGGAGTACATCTACGAGCCGTCGGCGGAGGAAGTCCTGGGCTTCCTGCTGCCGCAGTACCTCGTGACGACGGTGTACGCGGCGCTCTTGCAGTCCGCCGCGAGCGAACTCAGCTCCCGCATGAACGCGATGAGCAACGCGACGGACAACGCCGAGGAACTCATCCGTAAGCTCGACCTGCACTACAACAAAGTGCGTCAGGCTGGCATAACCCGCGAGATCACCGAGATCGTGGGCGGTGCGGAAGCCTTGAAGTAAGGAGGTTTAGCATTGGCTAAAGGTAAAGTGGTACAGGTCATCGGACCTGTCGTAGATATCGAATTTCCAGCGGGAGAGCTGCCGGCCATCCTCAATGCCATTACGATCCAGGGTAAGGTGGAAGACCTCGACATCGACCTCGTCGTCGAAGTCATGCAGCATCTCGGCGACAGTGTCACGCGCTGCATCGCCATGAGCTCGACGGACGGTCTCATGCGCGGCATGGAAGCCGAAGACACGGGCGCGCCGATCAAGGTGCCCGTCGGCGATGCGTGCCTCGGGCGTGTCTTCAACGTGCTCGGCCGCACGGTCGACCACAATCCCGCTCCCGTCGGCAACAAGGAGTCGTGGCCGATCCATCGTCCGGCGCCGAAATTCGATGAGCAGGAGACGTCGACGCAGATCCTTGAGACGGGTATCAAAGTCGTCGACCTCATCGCCCCGTACTCGCGCGGCGGGAAGATCGGTCTCTTCGGCGGCGCGGGCGTCGGCAAGACGGTTCTCATCATGGAGCTTATCCATAACATCGCGACCGAGCACGGCGGCTACTCCGTATTCGCCGGCGTCGGCGAGCGTACGCGTGAAGGCAACGACCTCTGGTCAGAAATGACGGAGTCGGGCGTCATCGACAAGACGGCACTCGTCTACGGTCAGATGAACGAGCCGCCGGGAGCGCGTATGCGCGTCGCCCTGACGGGGCTTACCATGGCGGAATACTTCCGCGATGTGCAGGGGCAGGACGTGCTGCTCTTCATCGACAACATCTTCCGTTTCATTCAGGCGGGTTCCGAGGTTTCGGCTCTTCTCGGCCGCATGCCTTCCGCCGTCGGCTATCAGCCAACATTGACGACGGACGTCGGCGCTCTGCAGGAGCGCATCACCTCGACGAAGAAAGGCTCGATCACGTCCGTGCAGGCGGTCTATGTGCCTGCCGACGACTTGACGGACCCAGCGCCTGCAGCGACGTTCACGCATCTCGATGCGACGACCGTTCTTTCGCGCCAGATCGCCGAGCTCGGCATCTATCCCGCCGTCGATCCTTTGGATTCCACATCGCGCATCCTCGACCCGAATGTCATCGGTGAGGATCACTACGAAGTCGCGCGCGGCGTACAGGCGGTGCTTCAGAAGTACAAGGAACTGCAGGACATTATCGCGATCCTCGGCATGGAAGAGCTTTCCGACGAGGACAAGCTCACCGTTGCGCGTGCGCGCAAGATCCAGCGCTTCCTGTCGCAGCCCTTTGCCGTCGCCGAAGTCTTTACGGGCTCGCCCGGCAAGTATGTGCCGCTGAAGGAAACGATCCGCGGCTTCAAGGAAATTCTCGAAGGCAAGTACGACGATCTGCCCGAGAACGCGTTCTACATGGTCGGCAACATCGACGAGGTCATCGAAAAAGCGGACAAGATCAAAAAGGAGGGATGATTCGTGGCTTCCATCAAGCTCGAAATTGTCTCCCCCGACCGGGTTGTCTACAGCGACGACATCGCCATGCTCATCGTGCGCTCGACGGGCGGCGAACTCGGCATCCTGCCGCATCACGCGCCGCTTGTCACAGGGCTGCTGCCCCATGCCATGCATGTGAAGTTCCCCGACCGCGAAGAACTCATCGCTGTCTCTGGCGGCTTCATGGAAGTGCAGCCCGAAAAGATCACGGTGCTCGCCTCGGCTGCCGAAGAGCCGATCGACATCGACATCAACCGCGCCCAGCGCGCTTACCGGCGCGCCAAGGAACGCATCGACGCGTTCCGCAGCGCCTCGGCGTCGAAGGAGATCGACCTCCAGCGTGCCGAAGCAGCTCTGCGCCGCGCCATTGCGCGTCTCGATGCGACGAAGACATCCTACGACAAGTAAGCAACCTCAAAAAAGACGGGGCATGAATCCGAAGATTCATGCCCCGTCTTTTTATCTATGCGTCGTTTATTTCATCATGGCGGAGAGGGTGGGATTCGAACCCACGGTGCATCGCTGCATCACCGGTTTTCAAGACCGGCTCCATAAACCGCTCGGACACCTCTCCGTGACTTGCTGTACCATTTTAGCAAAAGGGGCGCAGGCTGTCAATGCCTTTGTAGAAGTCGTTATAGCTATGCTAGAGAATCGGCTCAATCACGGCGCGAAAGCAGCGGTCGAGATCTTCGGGCATCATCTTCCGGCCGCCCTTGATCCACCACAGTACCATTTCGACGAAGCTGCCCGTGATGTGGTTGACGAGGAAATCCTGCGGCACGGCAGGATTTCCTCGTCCATGCGCGACGATGTGCAGGCGCACGAGCTGCTTCAAGCTGTCCTTGAAATAGCGCAGGAAGATGTCGCTGCTCGCGGATGACAGCAGTCCGAGGATATTGCTGTCGTTTTCTTCAAGATGCTGCAGGAGGTGCAGGAAGACGGAGTGCGGTGCATCGCCGTCCGAGTACAGGCCGTGCGTGTGCGTGCGGTCCATAGCACTGCCGACGATGTGGCCGAAAAGCTCCTCGCAAAGAGCCTTGAGGAGATCGTCCTTCGTCTCGAAGTGCGCGTAGAAAGTCGTGCGTCCGATGTCGGCACCGTCGATGATCTCTTGCACCGTGATCTTGTTGTAGCACTTTTTTGCCGCAAGCTCGCTGAACGCGGCAAAGATCGCCGCCCTCGTCTTTTTCTGCCGTCTGTCCATGGAATTCCCCTTCGCCGTACAAATTTATTGAGATGTTCCGTAAGAAACGCAGTGCTTCAATCATCCGTTGTTTTCTTGCGGACGTTTGCTTAGAATAATAAAGAACATTATGTTCTCTATTGCATTTATTGTACGAAAGAGGATGTCACCTTGTCAAGGAATAAGGAAATGGGGAATCTTTATGACAGAGGCGAATGCAGTGCAGGGAAAGAAACCTTTGCAGCCAAGCGGCTATGGCTGTGACAGACTGCAAAGTGCGGCGGCGCTACTCAAGAGGCTCAATGATTTTCTCGCGAGCCTTTCCATGACGCTCGTGGCGGCAGCGTTCCTGCTGCTCGATCTCGTGCCGCATGTGATGGAAGAGTTCGGCGCGGAAGCGGTGCCCATGCAGATTTTGCCGTTCGACCCCGCATGGGTTACGGTCGTCATCTGCGGCATTCCGCTGCTCTACCTGTCCGTTTGGCGCATCATTTACAATCGCGGCATCAGCAAGATCTCATCGGCGCTCCTGATTTCGATGGCGATGCTTGCGGCGATCACCATCGGCGATCTCTTCGCGGCAGGCGAGGTCGCCTTCATCATGGCGCTCGGCGCACTTCTCGAAGAGGCGATTACGGAGCGTGCGAAGAAAGGTCTGAAGAATCTCCTCGCGCTTTCGCCGACGCAGGGACGGAGAATCCGAAACGGCAGGGAGGAAATGATCGCGCTCGAAGAGATCGTGCGCGGCGATGTGCTGCGCATCCTGCCCGGCGAACGGATTCCCGTGGACGGCACGATTCTTGCAGGCGAGACTTCCATCGATCAGTCCGTCATGACGGGCGAATCCCTGCCCGTCGACAAGGGCGCAGGTGAAGAGGTCTTCTGCGGTACGCTCAACTGCTTTGGCTCGGTCGATGTCGAAGTGAAGGAGGTAGGCGAGTCAAGCTCTCTGCAAAGGCTCATCCGCATGGTGCAGGAAGCCGAGGAGAAGCAGGCGCCGATGCAGCGCATCGCCGACCGCTGGGCGAGCTGGCTCGTTCCTATCGTGCTCGTGCTCGCCGTCGGCGCCTATGCTGCGACGGCGAACATCATCATCGCCGTCACGCTGCTGGTCGTCTTCTGCCCGTGCGCTCTCGTCTTAGCGACGCCCACGGCGATCATGGCGGCGATCGGACAGGCGACGAAGCGCGGTGTCATCATCAAATCGGGCGAGACCTTGGAAAAGATGGGCAAGGTCGATACGATCGCCTTCGACAAGACGGGCACATTGACCTGCGGCAAACTCTCTGTCAGCGACGTCCTGCCTTTTGCAGAAACTGTCAAAGAAGAGGAATTGCTCCAAATCGTTGCCTCCGCCGAGGCGAGGAGCGAGCATCCGCTGGGCAAGGCGATCGTCGCCCATGCGAAGGCGCAGGACGTCGCGCTTGCGCCGTCGGAGGATTTTTGCATGACGGCGGGCAGGGGCGTCTCGGCAAAGGTCGCAGGACGAAAACTCTTATGCGGCAGCGAAAGCTACCTCGCGGAAAACGGCGTCATGTTGGAAGCGCCGATGCGTGAAGCTTTGGAGGGGCTGCGCGCCGAAGGCAAGGCGCTCGTACTCGCGGCGGAAGGGGAGAGGTGCATCGGTGCGCTCGCCCTCTCCGATACGCTGCGCTCCGAGGCGAAGGCGATGGTCGAGCGTCTGCACGCTATGGATGTGCGCACCGTGCTCCTGACGGGCGACAACAAGGAAGCTGCAGCCTACTTTGCGAGCCAAGTCGGAATCGACGAGGTTCATGCGGGGCTTCTGCCCGAAGATAAGGTCGCATACGTCAGGAACCTGCAGGAAAAGGGGCGCAAGGTTCTGATGATTGGCGACGGCGTGAACGACGCACCCGCCTTGAAGACCGCCGACGTCAGCGCGGCGATGGGCGCGATGGGGAGCGACATCGCCGTCGAAGCCGCTGACATAGCGCTGATGCGTGATGATGTCGCGCAGGTGCCCTACCTCAAGCGCCTCGCTAATGCCACGGCGACGACGATCAAGCTCAGCATCACGCTATCGATGTGCATCAATTTCGCCGCCATCGTCCTGTCGCTTATGCAGAAGCTCAATCCTACGACGGGCGCGCTCGTACACAATGCCGGCTCGTGCTTCGTCGTCCTGATCGCGGCGCTGCTCTACGATAGGAAATTTGACTAGACTGGAAGAGTCCATAAGAAAAAGCACTCGCTCGGTACGGCGAGTGCCTTTTCTTATGGTTGACTACATGCTGCCGTTCTTCAATATGCCGAAGAGTACGCCGAGCACACCGGAGGCGGCGAGGATCGTGATGACGCCATATTTGTAGTGCATGGCGATCAGAGCGAAAGCGATGATGACGATGCTGCTCCATTCGGTTGCATCAAAGCTTGTGGGAAGGCTCTCCGTGTTCCAGACGGCGAGCAGGATGAAGTCGATCGCCGCGCCGCAAATGAGAGCGATGACGGCGGGGCGCAGACCGTTCAAGATGCCGCGGATTGAGCCGATGTCGCCATACTTGAAGAAGAGCTTGGCGAGTGCAATGCCGAGGATCAGCGACGGGAAGGCGAAGCCTGCCGTCGCTGCCACGGCGCCCCCAGTGCCCGCGACCGTCATGCCTGCGAAGGTTGCAGCGTTGATGCCGATAGGGCCGGGCGTCATCTGTGAGATCGTGAAGATGTCGATGAACTGTGCGAGTGTCAGCCAGCCGCGTTCATCGACGACGGCGGCTTGAATGAGCGGCATGGAAGCGTAGCCGCCGCCGACGCAGAAGATGCTGACCTTGGCAAATTCGAAGAAGAGCTGAAGATAGATCATGATTGCGCCCCCTCAGCCGAATTTCCTGTCCTGCATGAGGACGAGGCCGATGATGCCGTCGATGATGACGAGCAGCATGATGTTGACATCGAAGAACACATTGGCGATGAAAGTCGCGAAGACGATTGCCATGGGCAGCAGGAGGCGCGTCTTCGCCTGCTTGATGAAGAGGTCGATGGCGACCTTTAGGATGAGAGCTGTCGCGCCGCACTGCATACCTTTCAATGCGAGCTGCACTGTCGGATTGCTGGCAAAAGCGTCGTAGCAGCGAGCGATGACAGAAAGCGTGATGAGGGGCGGCAGCACCGTCGCGAGGAGCGCCGTCAAGGAGCCTGCGAGTCCCGCCATGCGGTAGCCGAGGATGATGCAGGCATTGACGGCGACGATGCCCGGCATGGACTGCGCGATGGCGACCATGTCGAGAGCCTCTTTGTCGTCAATCCAACCGTATTCGTCGACGTACTTTGCCTTCAACAGCGGGATGATGACGAAGCCGCCGCCGATGGTGACGGCGCTGATGACGAAGGTGGAAGAAAAGAGCTTCCAGTAAAAATGCTTGGCATCACGAGACGATGCCGGAACTTCTGTCTGCTTCATTGGGTTGCTCCTTTTTGAGGCTTGGTTGGGTTCTGGCAAATGCGGTGCGAAATGATCACAAAGCCTGCATTTTAGTGTGCGAGTTCTATACAAAAAGAGCTGCCGTTTCCGACAGCTCTAGGTACTCGCATGGAGCGGGCAATGGGAATCGAACCCACCTCCCGAGCTTGGGAAGCTCGTATTCTACCGATGAACTATGCCCGCGAACACTACGCAAAGTATTGTATCACAGATTGATAGGCGTGGCAAGGGGGAGTTTCAGAGGGTTTCGCCGCGTGCGGACTGCGCGCCGCTTTACGACTGCGCGGCTGTGCCTGGGATGTTGCTGAAGCTCGCGGGAGTTGTAGGTGCAGGCAGGGGCTTGATAACGATGTCGAGGCGGTCGCCGTTCTTGATGGGGTCGGTGAAGACGACGGGACGGCGGTTGACGAAGATGGAGACGCTGACGCGGCTCGTGGCTGGCGGCGGCTCAAAGCCGACAGCGAGCAGAGCTTCGTTGACGGTCGTCGCCTTTTTTTCGGAAATTCTGTAGTAGACGACGCTGCCGTCTTCGAGGTAGGTGCCGGGCGACGCCTTGTGACCGTTGACCTCAAGTTCCAGGGAGGCGGAAGGAATTTCGTATTCCTGATCGTTGTAGGTAATGGTGACGGCAGCCTGCAGGCGCGAGATGTCGAGCACGTCGCTGAGCTTTGGTTCTGCCGTCATCTGATATTCGATGCGATCGCCTTCGTGAATCGGCTCGGAGATCGTCGCGGGTGCGTCATTCAGCAGGATTTCGGGCGATACGACGTACTGTGCGTTGTTGTCGTTGAGCGTGTAGCGGATCTTGCGGCCCGTCGGCGGGTAGCCGGCGGCTTTCAGAGCCTCGCCCAAGGTGCGCGGTTCCTTGCTCTCGACGATGTCGTTGTCGGCGAGCAGGCGATCGGGAGCGGCGGCTTCGCCGTTGACGTAGGCGGCCTGGTGGATGTGCGTCTCCTTGCCGTTGATTTCGAGCGGAAAGTCCGGCTCGATCTGCAGGACGTCGGCGAGGCGCACTTCGGGCGTCTCGCCGTCCTTGCCGTGGGCGACGGTGATGCGGCAGCCCGCCTTGACGAGGGCGTCGAGCGTCGTGTCCTCGCCGTCGAGCTTCAGGATTGCCATGGAGGGAAGCGAGCCGGGGAAGAATTTCTTCTCGCCGTTGACCGTGACCATGAGTCCGAGGCCGGGACGGCCGTTGTATTTCTTGAGTTGGATGCCGGCATTCAAAAGTGCGTCGGATACGGTGAGGTCGCGGAAGTTGAAGAGGTTGATCTCCTGCTCATTGACGTAGACGGAGAGGAAGTGCAGCAGGTTGATCGAGGCAATCTTCAAGATGCCTAAGGGCGTGACGGCATCGGGCGTCTGCAGCTCTTCGGGGATGGCCTCGACGCCGATGACGCTCTCAGGATGGCGCACGGCGACGCGGTTTTCGGGCACGGAGAGAGCTTTTGATACGAGCGCGGCGAGTCCCGGAGTCTGTGAGCCGCCGCCGACAAGCATGACGGCCTGCGGCGAGTCGCCGTTGAGTTCGAGCACTTGACGTGCGATGGAGTCGGCGAGGTTCTGGATGTTCGGCATGATCGGTCCGATGACGTCGGAGGGACCGAGGTCGTATTCCGTGCCGAGGATATCGGTGAATTTTGATTCTCGTCCGGCGGAGGCGTTGCGCTTGACTTCTTCCGCCACGTTGAAGTCGAGGAGGTAGCGCTGGCTGATGGCCTCGGTGATCTCGTCGCCCGCCAGGGGCACCATGCCGTAGGCGATGATGGAGCCGTTCTTCGTGATGGCGACGTCGGACGTGCCTGCGCCGATGTCGACGAGCACGAGGTTTAGGTGGCGCATCGTCGGCGGAATGAGGACATTGATGGCGGCGATCGGCTCCAAGGTAAGCGCGTGCATCTCAAGGCCGACGTCCCTGAGGGCCGACTGCATGGAGTCGATGACCTGGCGCGGCAGGAAGGTGGCGATGACGGTCGCTCTGGCGATCTTGCCGCGCTGACCGACGAGGCTCTTCAAGGGGATGTCGTCGAGCGTGTACTGGATCGTGCTGTAGCCGACACAGTAGTAGCGACCAGGGTCTTCGATGTCCTTGGAACTGGCGAGTTTCGCCTGCGCTGCCTGCACGCCCGAGAAGTCGAGGGCGCGCTGCTGCTCGTCGGTGATGACGCCGTTGATCTCGACGGAGGCTTCGGCGGTCATGGTGTAGAGGGCGCGGCCGGCAGCTGCGACGGAGGCGGACTTCAAAGGGCCTGTCGTCTTTTCCAGCTCGCGCTTGACCTCGCGGATGAGGTCGGCGACTTGCGGCACGTCGTGAATCTGGCCGTCGAGCATGGCGCGCGTCTTGTGCTCGCGGCGCACGGTCGCGAGGATGCGCATCTGCTCGTTGTCGAGTTTTTCAGCGACGATGCCGATGATGCTGCGCGTGCCGATGTCGAGCGCGAAGATCGGCTCGCCGTGCGGCTTCTTCTTCGTTCCTGCAGTCGTGGTTTCGGCAGTATTCTTTTTGGCGGTGCGCTTCGTCGTCTTCTTGGCAGCGGCTTGCGTGCTCTTGGCGCGCGTGCTCCTCGTTGCCGTCTTGGCGGCGGGCTTCCTGCCGCGCTTCTTGGCGGCGGGTTTTACCGTATCGATAGGCGCTTCATTTGCAGCGTTGTTCGCTTCGTCCTTTGCGACGATCGCTGCCGTATCGTTTGCATTGGCAGCGGTTTCTTCTCGTGTCTTTGCCGCATCCGGTGCGGAGAGTGCAGAGGTCTGCGTCCCCGCAGTTTCCGTTTCGCTTGGAGGGATGCTCTCGCCTGAGGCGGCTTCGGAAACAATGGCTTCCGTGGCGAGGCCTTTCAGTTCTTTTGTTTTCGCCGAGGTCTTTCTTGTTCTAGGCATCGAATGACTCCTTTGCTCTTCTCGCTTCCGCACGGCGCAGGCATTTGCCAGTGCTTCTCCTGCGCCTTTCGCGCTAAACTGCACGCACAACGTCCGCTTCGTGGACGTTGTGCGCCGCCCTTACATGAAAGAGCCGATCCGTCTGCGCCCTCTGGGCTTGACTTCTTGGACTTTCATGGTAAATTAATTGCGGAAATGGATTTATTGAGGTTTTATAGAAGGTTAATTCTCTTATTTCGCGAATACTATAAAAGAATCCTGTTTCTTGCAGGAAATTTTCTACAAATTATTTGAATGGAGAGAAGGGATCCTATGACGGGCAATCGAGAAGTCATTACGGGAAGCGATTTCAAACGCATGTTGAGCGGCGCTTACGGGGAGTTTCTTCTGGAATATGAGGGCATTGACGCGCTTTCAAGAAAGAGGCAGGGGGAGCGCTCAGCACTTCCGGGTACGCATGTGCTGCGCACGATGGGCGCGGCGGTCATGCCGCTCGTCGACGTGAAAGATGAGAGCATCGGTGGCCTTGCGAGGCGTGTAGCGAGTGCGGCGGTGCTCGGCGCACGAGGTACGTCGGGCGTCGTGCTCGCACAGCTCCTGCGCGGCATCGCGAAGGGGCTGTCGGGAAAGAATGACGCGACTTCGTCAGAATTCGGCAAGGCGTTCCAGTACGGCATTCTCTACGCGCAGCGCGTACTGCCTCCGACAGTGGAAACGGTGCTTGTCGCCGCCGCCAAGGCAGTGGCGAAGGGCGCGTACCATGCGGTGCGCGCAAATCTTCCGATCGCAGAGATCCTGCAGACGGCGATTGACGAGGGACGGAAGGCTCTGGCGGAGGAAAAGCGCGAAGAGCCGGGTGCGCTCGTCATGCAGACGTTTTTGCAGGGTTGTATGAAGGGACTCGATGGGCACTTCGTCTCGCCGGCTGTGAGCCTGTCGCTCGGTATGGGAGAAGATCGGCTTTCGATTCCTGACCCGCGCCGCGACCTCGTGCGCCCGTACTGCGTGACGTTTCGTATCGTCGGAAGCAAGGCGCGTGCGCGTGACGTCGAGCATCGCCTGCAGGAGGATTGCCGCTTCGTCGCCGTCGTGCACGATGAGCGCTCCCTGCTCGTCCATGTGCACACCGATCATCCGGGCGCCGTCGTCGAGCAGGCGATCGGCTGGGGCAAGCTGCAGTCGTTCCGTGTGACAGACATGGCGGAGGCGCATGCCTTGACGGCGGACTATGAGTCGCTGCTGCCCGTCGCGCTCCTCGCCGTCGCGTCGGATGCAGCGCGCGGCCTGCGCTTGACGGAACTCGGCGCGAACGTCATCGTGCCGGGCAGGCGCGAGGAATGCCCGTCGGTAGCGGAACTCCTGCACGCGGCGCACAGCGACCTCGCGCGAACGTATGTGATCGTTGCGAGTGATTCCTCAATGGAGCTTGTGCTACGCCAGGCGAAACGCATCCTCGGCGAGCGCGTCGAGCTTGTGCTCGCAAAGGATGAGGCAGAACAGGACAAGGCGGTCGCCCTCTACGACAAGAAGCGCACCGCCAAGGAGAATGCCAAGGCGATGCGCAAATTGCTGGAATGAAGGCCGTATGATTTAGGTAGTGAGAATGTGCCGGGATGCAGCTTGGCTGAGGTGAGCGAGCTATTTGATAGAGGCGAAAAGCTTCATTAGTGCGTAGGTCATGCCGCCCGCGATCAGAGGCCCGACGGCGACACCCTTGAAGAAGCACACGCCGATGATCGTGCCGATGATGAGTGCGGCGACGATGTGCGGATCATTTTTCAGCAGCTCGACGCCGCCGCCGCCCGCCATGGCAGCGAGAACACCACAGACGATGGCGGCTATGCCCAGGGGACTCTTGAAGGCATCGATCATGTTGGCGATGGTCACGTCGCCTGTCGCAATCGGCACGAGGATGGCAGCCAAAAGGAGTACGATGCCCCAGTTCAGCCCATTTACGGAAAGGATGTCGAGCATTGCCGTCAGCCCGAGAAGCTTCAGAACGAGCACGATGATGACGGCATAGGCGACCGTCGTATTGTGACCGATGATGCCGAGGGCGAGGATCAGGAGCAGCATGAGGTATTCAGAATACATGAAGAGCACCTTCTTTGTGGTAATGGAGAGAACGTTGCCGCTGAGCCGGCGGATTTTCTATCGTATATATAGTATAGCGGAAAAACGAAGATAAGGAAAGGTGATAAAGCGTGTCAACGACTTACAGCGTAGCGATTCAGTACAAGAAGGAGCTCGGTTACATCGAATACGATGCGGAAAAGAAGGCGGCGACCGTCGTCTTGGATGATGAGGATGGCCGTTGCGCCGTGGAAGAATATCTGGCCGAGAAGCATGAGATCGGCGTGCCGCACGAGAATCTGCGCGACTTCAGCAAGGAAATGATCGACCCGACAGCCGATGTCGAGAGCTTCAAGATAGCTCTGACGCGTCTTTGGGAAGCGACGGACGTCCACGTCGATTGGAGCCGTCCCGTCGACTATGTGAAGGAACATCGCAAGTATTGAGGAAAAATCTTCCTCTTCAGGGCGCTTTCGCGCCCTTTTTGTTGCCTGTATACGATTATTGTATTATAATCGTGTTATATGATCGGCAAGGTTTCTGAAATTCCATACGGAGGGAAGGAGTTTGGTTTCCCCGATCAAGGCTGTTTGGGAAGGCCTCTTTTTGCGCCGCCCTGTGGGATTTTAGGAGGAATCTTTATGGAAATGGTTCTCGGCTTTCTTGTGATGCTCGGCTGTCTGCTCTTCGGCGTGCACCACGGCGGCATCGGGCTTGCCGTCATCAGCGGCATCGGACTTGCCGTCTACACCTTCGTCTTCGGCTACCAGCCGGGCGTGCCGCCGATCTCCGTCATGCTGACGATTCTCGCAGTTGTCACATGCGCGGGCTTTTTGCAGACGTCGGGCGGCCTCACGGTCATGCTCAAGTACGCGGAGAGGCTTCTGCGCAACAACCCGAAGCAGGTCACGATCTTCGCGCCTGTCACGACGTGGCTCCTGACGGTGCTCTGCGGCACGGGGCATGTCGTCTACACGATGTTCCCCATCATCTACGACGTGGCGATCAAACAGGGCATCCGCCCCGAGCGCCCCATGGCGGTTTCTTCCGTCGCGGCGCAGATGGGAATATGCGGCTCGCCCGTATCCGTTGCGGTTGTTTCCATCATCGCCTTTATGGCACAGGCGGGACATCACGTCTCCGTGCTGCAGGTGCTCGGCGTGACGATTCCAGCGACTTTGACGGGCGTCGTCTGCGCGGCGCTCTGGAGCTACCGCCGCGGCAAGGATTTGGAAAAGGATGAGGCGTTCCAAGAGTTCATCAAGGATCCGAAGAACAAGGAGTATGTCTACGGCGATTCGGAGAGTCTGCAGGGGCAGGAATTGCCGCGATCGTATTACCATGCGATGTTCATCTTCTTCTTTGGCATCTTCGTCATCGCGATCCTTGGTAACGATCCCAATCTTCTGCCGCACTTTCCTGATAAGCTTGGACAGATGAAGGCGATCGACATGACCGAGGTCATCCAGATGATCATGCTCCTGATCGCTGCCGCCATCCTCCTTTTCTGCAAGGTGAAGGCGAAGGAGGTTGGCAACAGTCAGGTCTTCCGCTCAGGTATGGTTGCTTTGCTCTCCGTCTACGGCGTCGCATGGATGGCAAACACGTATTTCAGCGCACACATGGCGATTCTCAAGGACTTCCTCGGCACGACCGTGCAGGCTTACCCGTGGGCCTATGCCATCATAGCCTTCTTTACGTCGAAGCTTGTCAACTCGCAGGCGGCGGCCATCGCCATCGTCGTGCCGATGGCGCTCAACGTCGGCGTCGACCCCGTGCTCATCATGTCGTTCATCTCTGCATGCTATGGTTACTTCTTTCTGCCCACGTATCCTTCTGACCTCGCGTGCATCGGCTTTGATCGTTCGGGCACGACGCGCATCGGCAAGTATCTGCTGAACCACAGCTTCATGATCCCCGGCCTCATCGGGGTCATCTCCGGCTGCTGCGTAGGCTACGTGGTCGCGCATCTGATCTTCTGAGTTAAAAACAAACGCCCTCGCGATACCATCCGTTTCTGGTATCACGAGGGCGCTTCTTGCTTCGGTTCGAATTTTACGAGTGCTTGATTCTCGAATGGCGTTTGACGTATTCCATGTAGAGCTTCGTTTCGCGCACGATGACGCCTGAGAGCAGGAGGAGCGCGATGAGGTTCGGAATCGCCATGAGGCCGTTCACGATGTCGGCGAGGATCCAGATCGCTTCGAGCTTCAAGAATGCGCCCGAGGCGACGAGTGCGATGAAAATCAGGCGATACGGCAGCACGCCCTTGCGCTCGAAGAGGTAGATAATTGCGCGTTCGCCGTAGTAGTTCCAGCCGAGGATCGTCGTGAATGCGAAGAGCACGAGGGCGATCGTCAGAAGGTGGCTGCCGATTGCGCCGTAGTTTACCGAGAAGGCGGCGCTCGTCATGGCGGCGCCCGCCGTATCCCCCGACCAGACGCCCGTCAGGACGAGAGCTAGCCCTGTCATCGTGCAGATGATGATCGTGTCGATGAAGGTGCCCGTCATGGAGATCAGGCCCTGCTCAGCTGGACGCTTCGTCTTCGAGGCGGCCGACGCAATGGGCGCGGAGCCGAGTCCCGATTCGTTCGAGAAGACGCCGCGCGCGATGCCGTTCTGCATTGCCATCATGATGGTCGAGCCGGCGAAGCCGCCGACGGCCGCCTCGCCCGTGAAAGCGCTCTGCAGGATGAGGGCGATGGCGTGCGGCAAGGCGTCGATGTTCATGACGATGAGGACGAGAGAAAGCGCGATGTAGGAAAGCGCCATGAAGGGAACGATGGCGGCGGCGACGCGCGCGATGCTCTTGAGTCCGCCGAGCGTGATGGCGGCGATGAGCGCCGTGATGGCGAAGTCCGTCGCCCAGCGCGGCACACCGAACGAGATCTCGACGCTGTCGACGATGGCGTTGACCTGCGGGAAGGTGCCGATGCCGAAGAAGGCGACGAGCACGCAGGCACACGCGAAAAAGATTGCCATGGGACGCCACGAGCGCCCGAGACCTTTTTCGATGTAGAACATCGGGCCGCCCGCGATGTCGCCGTGGCTGTCCGTCGTGCGGTATTTGATGGCGAGCAGTCCTTCGGCGTACTTCGTCGCCATGCCGAAGAAGGCCGCCATCCACATCCAGAAAATCGCGCCCGGGCCGCCCGCCTTGACCGCCGTCGCGACACCGACGATGTTGCCCGTGCCGACGGTCGCGGCGAGCGCGACGCACAGAGCCTTGAAGCTCGACACGTCGCCTTCGCCGCGATTCCTTGCGCGGAAGATTAAGGAGAGCGCGAGCGGCAGGTGCACGACCTGCAGGAGACGCAGGCGTACGGTCAGGAAGATGCCCGTCCCCACGAGCAGGGTGATGAGCGGCGGTCCCCAAAGCACCGAATCGATGGAATTGAGAAGAGGGATAAGATTTTCCATAAGATGACCTCCATTGTCAAAGGACAATAGTATATAAAATAACGAACTTTATGGTATCATAACTTACCTTGATTTGTAAAGGCTTTGGAAGAGAAAAAACTCCCTGCGATGGAAAACTTTGTCCTCGCAGGGAGTTTTCTGCTCAGAAGGTGCGGCATGCAGCTGTCATTCGCTATGCGATCGTGCCGTGCTCTTCTGCGCCGCGCACTTCTCTTGGCTGATTCCTTTCGTCGAGCATGACGACGATGGGAGTGTGGGCGCGCGCTTCTTCTTCGATCATCATGGCGTATGACATGATGATGACGATATCGCCGGGCTGCACGCAGCGTGCGGCAGCTCCGTTCAGGCATACGACGCCGGAGCCGCGTGCGCCCTTGATCACATACGTTTCGAGGCGTGCGCCGTTGTTGTTGTTGACGACTTGCACGCGTTCGTGCGGCAGGATGTGCGCTGCCTCCATGAGCGCTTCATCGATAGTGATGCTGCCCATGTAGGCGAGATTCGCTTCCGTGACGGTTGCACAATGGATTTTGGATTTCATCAAGTTCAGCAGCATGTTTCTTCCCCCAAGATGATATTGTCGATGAGGCGCGTCTTGCCGATGTATACGGCGACGGCGAGGAGCGCGCGCGCCTCGATTGTCTCGATTTCTTCAAGCTCCGGAAAGGAGTAAAGCTCTACATAGTCGATCTTTGCCAAGGGTTCTTTTGCAAGCTCAACGGCGGTGATCTCCTTGAGCACTTTCGTACGCTTTTCGCCTGTTTCGTAGACATCGCGTGCTTCTCGCAGACTGCGCGATAGGACGAGGGCGGCGGTGCGTTCATCGGGCGATAGGTAGGTGTTGCGCGAGCTGAGCGCAAGGCCCGATGCTTCGCGCACGATGGGCGCCATGACGATCTCGGCCGCGACGCCGAGATCCAGAGCCATGCGGCGCAGGACGGCGACTTGCTGCGCGTCCTTTTGTCCGAAGAAAGCCCAGTCTGCGTGCGAGAGCAAGAGGAGCCTCAAGACGACGGTCGCCACGCCGCGAAAGTGCCCGGGACGCTTCGCACCGCAGAGTTTTTCTGTGAGCGTGCCCGTGACCTCGACATAGGTCGCATAGCCTGCGGGGTACATTGTCTCGGGGGCGGGGTGAAAGACGGCGTCGACGCCCGCAGCTTCGAGCTTTTCCGCATCGGCTTCAAAGGTGCGCGGGTAGGCGGCGAAGTCCTCGTTCGGGCCGAACTGCACGGGGTTGACAAAGATGGAAACGATGACGCGGTCGGCACTCTTTCGCGCCGCTTCGACGAGTGAGAGGTGCCCTGCGTGGAGTGCTCCCATCGTTGGTACGAGGGCGATCGTTTCCTTTGCGTTCTTGACGCTTTGCGCATAGGCTTGGAGTTCTTTCGGTGTGGTCAGGATTTTCATCGGATTGCCTCCTGTGGCTTGTCAGAGGGAAACATCGGCGGAAATCTCGCTTTCGTCGGCATCATGGCGCGTGAACCAGTTCGCTGCAAGCGAGCCGGAAATGTTGTGCCAGACGCTGAAGAGCGCCGCAGGAATCGCGGCGGCGGGATTGAAGTAGAGGAGCGCGAGCGATGCCGCCATGCCGGAGTTCTGCATGCCGACTTCGATGCCGATGGCGCGTCGTTTCGCTGCAGAAAGTCCAAGCAGTCCGGCAAGTGCGTAGCCGAGTGCGAGACCGAAGCCATTGTGCAGGACGACGGCGAGGGCGACGAGTGCCCCGACCTCAGTGAGGCGCGGTGCGCTCATGGAGACGACGACACCGACCAAGAGGGCGACGAGCAGGGCGGAGATGAGCGGCAGAACCGTCAGCGCGTACGCGACACGACGGCGGAAGAAATGGTTGAGTGCCGCGCCGAGGAGGACGGGAAGGAGCACCATTTCGGCGATGGAGAGCATCATCGCGGGAGCATTGACGGCAATCTCTTCACCCGCTAAGAGGAGCGTCAGAAACGGTGTGACGAAGGGGGCGAGAAGCGTAGTCGCCATAGTCATGGTGACCGACAGGGCCACGTCGCCTTTGGCAAGGTAGGTGATGACGTTTGATGCCGTGCCTCCCGGGCAGGTGCCGACGAGAATCACGCCGACGGCAAGATCGGGCGGCAGGGAAAACGCTTGGGTAAGGAGATAGGCGACGAGCGGCATGATGGTAAACTGCGCGAGCACGCCGATGCCCACATCCCACGGGTGGCGCACCAGATGGCGAAAGTCTTTGAGCTCGATCGTCATGCCCATGCCGAACATGACGATCCCCAGGAGAAGCGGCACCTGCGGCGCAATCCAAGAGAGCGACGCAGGAAAGACCGCGCCCGCCGCGCCGACGAGGACGACGAGCCAGACCATGTTCTTGACGATGAAGCGGCCGATGTTTTGCAAATGGATTCCTCCCATCAAAAAGGCCTTCCTGCCAAAAGACAGAAAGGCCGAAGTGCATGCAGAACCGTCACGGCTATGTACCGTGTGCGCTGTAATCTTGTGCGAAACCTTGCTGTCTCAGTCCCGAGGGATCTAAGCAGATGTTTACCGCTGCGGTATTCATTTGTGGCAGGGTGTGAAGCAGGGCGGGCGTCGCTCGCGCCTGCACGGTAAATACAGCGAAGTACGATTCCCTGAGGATATCATCTTCGCGACTCTTAAGATAGCATAGCGGGTGGGAAAATGCAAGGGGATGTGTCGATCGTCTTTCGACAGAGGAATACGCGCTTATGCGAGTTTAGTGGACTTTTAAGGGAGGATTTCCCCGCTGTTTGCAGAATAAGGCATAAGAGAAATTCTATTTCGTATGGAAATTCATGGCTGTCATAAAGGAGGAACTTCCATGTTCTTGAAAAAAATCATGAGCACGGCTCTTTGCGCCGCGCTTTTTGTGACACAGGTTGGCATGGCGAGTGCCGCAGAGGAGACGGTGCAGGGAAAGCTCGCCGCCGTTGAGACGGAGACGTGGGGCGCAGAGCAGACGGGCGCGTTCCTCGATCGCATCAATCATTTGGAGAAGGACTATCTCGGCAAACACAACAAAGGATCCATGCTCGATCGCGTCAATATCGTCTACGACGACATCTACGACAACACGACAGGGCCCGGCCTCTTGACGCAGCTCAATGCCGTCGAATGGGGACTCATGCACGAGGTCAGCCCCAAGGCGGTGGATAAGCGCGTGACGGAGATGGAGATGGCGGTCGCAGGAAAGACGAGCGCAGGCACTTACAAGAAGCGCATCCAAGATCTCGGAACAGCGGCTTTCGGCGGCTACAGCGTGCCGCTTGAGCAGGTGACCGTGCCGAAGAACACGGTGCTCAAGATCGCCTTGACGCAGGAGGTCAACGCGAAGAACCTCAAAGCGGGAGATACCATCCGCTACAAGGTCGCGGAGGATGTCGTGCAGGGTGGCATGCTCGTATTCGCCAAAGGGCAGCCGGGCGTGGGCACAGTGAAAAAGGTCACGCAGGCGCGCAACTTCGGCCGCGATGCGGAAATCGACGTAGACTTCCATACGACGAAGGCGATGGACGGCACAGAGGTAAAGACGTTCGTCGGCGAGGAATCGAAGCAGGAGATGAAGAGCTACGCCATGGCTGCCGGCGCGAGTGTTGCGGGTATGCTGATCTTAGGGCCGATCGGCATCATTGGCGGCGCGTTCGTCAAGGGGAAGAACATTGAATTGCCGGAAGGGACGGAACTCTTCATCCAGACGCAGGATGAGTCCATCCTCTATGCGATACCGACGACGGAAAAGTGAGAGGAAATTTCATGAAGATGATGGTTCGGTGCGTTTTCCCTCGAAGAATTGTCCTTTTGACCGTAGCCTTTGCGGCATCCTGTCTGCCTTCGGCGGCGTTTGCGGAGTACCATTCGTCGACAGATACGGCGGCGGATGTCCTCGACTACATCGAAAACGAGCGGCGTGCGGCAAGGGAGAATCGCCTGTCGGAAGCGCAGGAACAGCTCGTCCGAGATACGGCAGCGATGCAGGCGCATCTGCGCCAGCCCATGGAAGACCACCTGAAGCCTCTGCCCACGGCTTTCGAGGGCGACGAACTGTTTTATGACCAGGTGACGGGCGAGTTCTTCGCGCGAGGCAGTGTGAAGGTTACGGAGATCGACAATCGCCGCGTGCTTTCCGACGAGATCAAGGGAAACGCTCTTACGCAGGACGTTGTTGTTGAGAACGAGGCGCATATCCTGCAGGTGACGCCGGGCATGGCGCGCGTGGACGTCCATGGCTGGAAGCTCTCTTACAATTATGGCACGGGCATCGGCAAGGTGGAAGACGCTTCGGGCAAGGTCAATCGCCAGTACATCTCGGGCAAGCGCATCGAGGTCTATCCCGACAGGGTCATCATTCACGAGGGACGCGCGACGAAATGTCATGCGAAGACGCCCGACTACAGCGTGAGCGCTGAGCGCATTGAGATTTATCCGAACGACAAGATCGTCTTCTATAACAGCGACTTCTGGCTCAAGAAGACGCGCGTCGGTCATCGCGACAAGTATACGGCGGACATCCGACCAGATCATAAGGATATGCCGCCCTTCCCTTCGGTGAAGTACACGAAGTCGGATGGGCTTATCATCGAGCAGGATTTCACGCTTCCTGTGGCGGAGCGTCTGGACTTTATCCCGACACTCTTGGTATCGACGAAGAAAGGCGTGCATGGCAAGGCGGAACTTCGCTATGGTGGACACTATGGAACGCTGAGCCTGCAGTATGGCTATTGGCAGGACAACGATGACAGGTGGATTCGCCGTGAGCCAAGCCTGCATTACGAGTTCGGTTACCATTTCAAGGATGTGCCGATCGGCTGGGGAATCAAGGCAGACCACGGACGCTGGTACAACGACGGGATCAAGAGTACGCACACCTATGGAAAGATCGGTGTCTACCACGATCCGATTCCCTTGGGGAACGGGGCGGCGCTTTCGTTTGCGGCGGATTATTCCGTGACGAAGGAATCGTACGATCGGTCGAGGATTTCGGGGTTCAGTTGGTCGGCTACGCTCGTGAAGAAGTTCAACGACCGGTTGGCGGCCTATGGAAAGTACAGCTACGCACAGGTCTATGCGGGAAATTCGCTCTTCTACTACGATGTGGCGGATTACCATCGTGCGCTCTATACAGGATTCAGCTATCAGCTGACGGAGCGCGACCGTTTCGTCTGCGGTACGGCGTATGACATTGATCGCCGCACTTTGGGTGATGTCGATTACTATTGGTATCATGATATGCATTGTGTGCAGCTCGTCACGCGCTACCGTGCGAAGCGCGACAGTTGGAGCGTCCGTTTGAACTTCACGCCGTGGTGAGCGGAGGAGTGTGGAAATGGCAGCATCGATAAATGATCCAGCATCGGCGGTGGGCTGCTTGAAGGGCACGCGCGTGCTCGTCCTCGGGGATATGGTCGCCGACATCTACCTCGACGGGCGCATCTCGCGCATTTCGAGGGAGGCGCCTGTACTCGTACTTGAGGAGATGGGCGAGCGCGTTGTCGCGGGCGGCGCGGCGAACGTCGCGCACAACGCCGCGACCTTGGGCGGCGCGGTATGCGCCTTCGGCATCTTGGGCAAAGACGCGGGCGGTGCGGGCATTGCCGCGGTGCTCTCTCGCGCGGGCGTCGATACGGCGGGACTTCTGGCGACTTCTGAACGACCGACGATTTCCAAGACGCGCGTCATCGCGGGCGGCAGGGCGACGGTCAGCCAGCAGATCGTGCGCATCGACAAGGAGAGCCGTGAGCCGCTTTCCTCTGTGCTCGCGGAGGAGTTGGAAGAGCGCCTCTTGACGGCATTGGCGCATGTCGACACCGTCGTTCTGAGCGACTACGGCTCGGGTACGATCACGCAGGGGATTCGCGAGCGGCTTCTTGCCGCCTGCCGCGAGCGCGGCGTTCCGACGATTGTCGATTCACGCTACGGCGTGCGCTCCTTCTCGGGCGTCGACTATGTGAAGCAGAACGACGCGGAGCTTGCCACCGCCTTCGAGCGTCACCTTGATACGGAAGAGGCGCTCGAAGAGGCGGCGCGCGAGCTTGTTGCTGAACTCGGTGCGAAGGGGGCGCTCATCACGCGCGGCGAAAAGGGCATGATGCTCTTTCTTGCGGACGGCGCAAGGCATGAGATTCCCGTGTCGGACAAGAGCGAAGTTTACGATGTCTCAGGCGCGGGCGATACGTGCGTCGCGGCGTTTATCCTCGCGCTCGCGGGCGGCGCCTTGCCGCTCACGGCGGCACAGCTGTCGAATATCGCCTCAGGTATCGCTGTGCGAAAGTTCGGTACGGCGACGGTCAGTGCAGCGGAACTTACGAGGAAGGTACGGGAGCTTTCTGCCTAAAATCTTGGGGAGGATTCACATGCTGATACCGAAGGAAAGGATCGAGGACTTCTGCGCAACGCTGCGCGAAGCGGGGCAGCGCGTCGTCTTCACGAACGGTTGCTTCGACATCCTGCACGCAGGTCATGTGCGTTATTTGGAAGCGGCGCGTGCCTTGGGAGACTGCCTCGTGCTCGGACTCAATACCGACGCTTCCGTGCGCCGCTTGAAGGGCGAGACGCGTCCTGTCAACACGGAGCTTGACCGTGCAGTGGTCGTGGGTGCGCTCGCCGCCGTCGACTACGTCGTGCTCTTCGATGAGCCGACGGCGGAAACGCTCATAGAGAAGGTGCGCCCTGCCGTTTACGCCAAGGGCGGCGACTACACGCGCGAGACTTTGCCTGAGGCGAAGATTGTCGAAAAATACGGCGGTGAGGTGCATTTCATCGACCTCGTGCCCGGGCGTTCGACGACAAAGATCATCGAGAAGATTCATCAGAGATAGAAACAGGCTTGCAGGAGAAAGGCGGGAAGCTGCATGAAAAACATCCTCGTCGTCAAGCTCAGCGCCATCGGCGACGTCATCCATGCGCTTCCCGTCTCCTATGCCATCAAGGAGACGTTTCCCGATGCGCATTTGACGTGGGTCGTCGAGCCGACGGCTTATGACATCTTGGCGGGCAATCCCTTCATTGACAACATCATCCTCTTTGAAAAGAAGCGTTTTCGCACCGTGCGCGGCTTCCTCGAAGAATTCCGCCCCTTCCGCCATGAGCTTCGTGCGAGAAAGTACGATGCGGCGCTCGACCTGCAGGGACTCTTCAAGTCGGCGGCGATTGTCGCGCAATCGGGTGCGAAACTGCGTCTTGGCGCGGCGAACATGCGCGAAGGCTCTGCCTATGTGAGCCACCCTATCAAGGGGACACACGCCTCGGGGCACATCGTCGAGCGCTACCTCGACGTCGCGCGCGCCCTTGGCTGCCGCGTTGATGAGGTGCGTTTTCCCGTTGCCGTCTCCCCTGCGGAAGCCGCTTCGGCGGACGCTCTGCTTGCCGCCGAGGGCGTGCATGAAGACAACCGCTTCGCCGTTCTCGCCATCGGCGCGAACTGGCCGAATAAACGCTGGCCCGTCAAGTACTTCGCCGTTCTCGCCGATTGGCTCTACAGCGAGAAACTCATCCCCGTACTCGTCGGCGGCGGTCGCCTCGACGAAAGCCTCGTGCGTGACATCGAGGCGCTCACCGAAGTGCCGCCCGTCAACCTCGTCGGGCACACGAGCCTCAAGGAACTCGCGCACATCTTCAAGCGCGCCGACCTCGTCCTCGGCGGCGACACTGGCCCCGTCCACCTCGCAGCAGGACTCGGCACGAAGACGGTCATGCTCATGGGCCCGACCGACGCCAACCGCAACGGCCCTTACGGACAGCAGAAAAACGCCATGGAGATTCCGCGCTCCTGCAAAGCGTGCTGGAAGAGGAGATGCCCCAAGGGACTCGACTGCCTCGCGATTCTTTCTGTCGAGGAAGTCAAGGAGAAGATTCGGGAGGTCTTGGCACGGTGAAAGCAGCGAAACCGATCCGCTTTGCAGAATTAAAGCGAATACTTGTCATCAATCTTGCATTTATCGGCGATGTGATCCTCACGACTCCAGCAATCCGTGCAGTCAAGGAAGCGTGCCCTGGTGCTGCCATCACGATGCTCACTGTACCATTGACTGCGGAAGTCGCGGAGATGAATCCCTTTGTCGATGACGTCATGATGTATGATAAAAAGGGGAAGGACAAGGGGCTGCTCGGTATGTTTTCTGTAGGCAGAAGACTTCGCCGCAGGAATTTCGACATGGCGATCTGCATGAATTTCGCGACGCGGGGCGCGATCGTCGCCTTTTTGGCGGGCATAAAGATTCGCTTGGGTTATGATGCGCAGCACGCAGGCTTTTTCCTTACACATAAGGCTTCGGCGATACGGACGACGGTGCAGCACGAAACGATCAATCATTTCGGTGTGCTTGTACCGCTGGGCTTTGCAACCCGCAATTTGAGCCTTGTATGTGAACCGCCTGAAAGGGCGAAGCGCTCCTTTGCACAGAAAGCGGAAAAACTTGCATTGCTTGCGTGTGAGTATATTGCGATTTGCCCGTTCGGCAGACACGAGCGCCGAAATCTCAGTGAAGAGACAGTAAGCGGCTTCCTTCGGGAATTTTTTGCCGATGCGGATGCTGCGAAGAACCGCAAGGTGTATCTGATTGGTGGAAAGAACGACGCACAAGGTCTGGAGGTCATCGCTCGTTCGACTGGGAGCAATCGAGTGCAGGTAATTGCCGGGACACTTACTTTGCAGGAACTTGCCCTTTTTTTGGAGAAAGCGGATTTGCTCGTCACTGTTGATACGGGACCTGCGCATATCGCTCAAGCCGTGCATTGCCCCACGTTGGATATTTTCAGTACGGGTGACCCGAGAGTCTGGGGACCGCGCGGCGAATACGACATCGTGATTGCTGAAGAGAGGGATGCCGAAACGGGGCTGCTTCCCGAAACGGATTGCATTCGCAGTATCCCGCCAGAGCGCATATTGCAGTCCGTCAAATGGATATTGCAGCAGTCGATGCAAAAGCGATAAAGGAATCATTTATGCAGCAGAAAAACTACAACAACATCCTCGTCATCAACCTCATGCACATCGGCGATCTCATGCTTGTGACGCCCGTCCTCCGGACGCTTCGCACGAACTTCCCGAAGGCGCGCATCACGCTTCTCGCAGACAAGAAGCTCGCCGATCTCGTCGTCTGCAACAAGCATATCGACAGCTGTCTTTTGCTCGACAAGAAGGGAGCGGATAATCATCCGCTCGCTTTTTTGCACTTTATCCGCCGCGTTCGCCGCGAGCATTTCGACCTCGTCATCAACCTGCACCGCAACGAGCGCGCTTCGGCGCTCGCCGCCTTCTCGGGTGCAGGGCGCATCGTCGGCTATGCAAAGCCCTTCTTTTCCGCCTTCTTCGACAAGGTTATGGAAAACAAGAAGGCGGTCAAGCATCAGATCCATTCCCACTTCGACGTGCTACAAGAAGCCGTCGGCATCGAGCGCATCGACGATGCCGGCTTGGAGATGTGGCTGCCTGAAGGCGCGGAAGAAAGCGCGGCAAAGCTCTGGCAGGACGCCTTTCCTGCGGGAGCGAAGGTCATTGCCTTGAACATCGGCGCGAGTTGGAAGACGAAGCGCTGGATTGACGACTATTTTGCACAAACCGCCGATTATTTTCTGGAAAGGGGTTATGGAGTCGCCTTCTTCGGCGGCCCGATGGACGAAGAACTCGTCCGTGCCTGCCGTGCCAAGATGCGCCACGGCGATCATGCGATGCTGCAGACCTTCACGGGACGCGTCACGCTCGCCGAGCTTGCGGCGCTCCTCAAGAAATGTGCGCTCTTCATCACGACGGATTCCGGCCCTATGCATGTCGGCGTCGCGATGAACGTGCCCATCGTCACGATGTTCGGCGCAAGCCCCGTGCCGGGGTTTTACCCCTACGATGCCAAGGACATCCTCTTGAAGACGCCCGAAGCCTGCCATCCGTGTGGCAAGCATGAATGTCCGAGAGCGGGGAAAGAAAATATGGCGTGCATGAAGAACATCCCCGTCAAGGAGGTGCTGCGCTATGCGGAGGAACTCCTGCATGAGTATGAAAATAAAGTCGGCAGCATCCCCGCGCACGATGGACAATATCGCTGCAAGGTTGTAGAATTATAAGAGAAATCATCTCGTTGGAAGGGAGCTTTCTATGGACATCGAAAAAATGCTCGCCCTCGTCGAGGAACGTCTTTCTCGCTGCAGGATTCTCGTCACAGGCGACGTCATGCTCGACAAATATTACTACGGCGAAGTCACGCGCATCTCGCCCGAAGCGCCCGTGCCGATCAACCACATCACGCGCCAGAAGGAGACGCTCGGCGGTGCGGCGAACGTTGCGCACAACCTCGCGCTTCTCGGCTGCGACACGCTTCTCGCGGGCTTTGTCGGTGAGGACTACCATTGCCGCTCCTTGAAGGAAAAGCTCGTGGAAAACGGCATCGACCATGCGGGACTCGTGCCGACGAACCGCCCGACGACGACAAAGATGCGCATCATCGGCGGCCATCAACAGATGATGCGGCTCGACTTCGAGAGCACGGAGCCGCTTGAGAAGATCTACATCGACAAATTTCTCGCCTTCGTGCGCTGCAAGCTCGCCGAGAGCATCGACGCTATCGTCGTTTCCGACTATGCGAAGGGAACGTGCAGCGAAGTTACGACGACGGCGATCATCGAAGCAGCGCATGCGCATGGCGTCCCCGTCATCATCGATCCCAAGGGCGCGAACTGGACGAAGTATCGCAGCGCTGACTACATCACGCCGAATGTCAAGGAAATCAACGAGATTCTCATCGACCCCATCAAGAATACGGATGCTGAGGTGCTCAAGGCCGCCCACTACATCATGCGCAAGTATCGCATCAAGAATGTGCTCGCGACGCGCTCGGAAAGCGGCGTGACGCTCGTGCGCGAGGGTGAAGAGGTGCATATTCCGACGCGGGCGCAGGAGGTCTTCGATGTATCGGGCGCGGGCGATACGGTCATCGCCGTCCTCGCCGCAGGCCTTGCGGGCGGACTCAAGGGCAGGGACGCTGCCTTCCTTGCAAACCTCGCCGCAAGTGTTGTCGTAAGAAAGCTCGGCACCTACGCCGTGAGCCGCGAGGAGTTGAAGGAAGAATTGCGGAAACTGCCGCGCGAAGAAGCATGAGTTTGAAGGGCGCATTTCGCACGCGCCTTGCATGAAAAGAGAGAGGGGATCTTCATGATCATCGTCACAGGCGGCGCCGGATTCATCGGCAGCAATATCGTCAAGGAACTCAATCGCAAGGGCAGGAACGACATCCTCATCGTCGATGACCTCAAGGATGGGGAGAACTACAAGAACCTGCGCGGACTTCACTTCATCGACTACCGTCACAAGGATGACTTTTTAGAGAGCATCGAAGATGACGAATTCGGCGGCAGTGACATCGACGCTGTATTTCACGAAGGCGCCTGCTCCGATACGATGGAGTACGACGTCAACTACATGATGAAGGTCAACTACGAATATTCGAAGACGCTGCTGCACTTTTGCCTGCTGCACCGCGTGCCGTTCCTCTACGCCTCGTCCGCCTCGACGTACGGTGCAGGCCGCCACGGCTTCACCGAGAATGACGCGGCGGAGGACGCTCTGAATCCTTATGCCTACAGCAAGCTCGCCTTCGACCGTTATGTGCGACAGGTCATGCGCGAGAGCCGCAGCCCGATCGTCGGTCTGCGCTACTTCAACGTCTTTGGCCCGCAGGAGCAGCACAAGGGTAAGATGGCGTCGATCTTCTACCAACTCTACCGTCAGCTCAAGGAAACGGGCGAGGCGCGACTGTTTCGCGGCACGGACGGCTTCGACGACGGCGAGCAGCGTCGCGACTTCATTTACGTCAAGGATGTCGTCAAGATCAACTTCTGGTTCTGGGAAAACAAGGGGCCGTCCGGCATCTACAACTGCGGCACGGGCAAGGCACATACCTACAACGAAGCCGCTGATGCTGTCATTGCTGCCTTGGGCAAGGGCTATATCGGCTACCGCGATTTTCCCGAAGTGCTCAAAGGCAAGTATCAGAGCTTCACTGAAGCCGACCCGAAGCAGCTCCTGAAGGCTGGCTACGACGGAGGCTTCCACGACTTCCGCGCCGCTGTCAAGGAATACGTCGACTTCCTTGAGGACGGAGGCTACTTCCGCTATGAAGAATAAGGGCGTCTCCGCTGTATTCTTTGACCGTGACGGCACGCTGAACGTCGATATTCATTACCTGCATCGACCCGAGGATTTCATCTGGACGCCCGATGCTCCCGCCGCCATTCGCCGTCTCAACGAGTGCGGCATCCTCACTGTCGTCGTCACGAATCAATCGGGCGTGGCACGCGGTTACTACCCAGAAGAAGACGTCCGCCGCCTGCACGACTGGATGAACGAGGAACTGAAAAAAGAGGGCGCTCACCTGGACGCCCTCTTTTACTGCCCCCATCATACGGAAGGAAAGATTCCAGAGTACACGAAGGCTTGCAACTGCCGTAAACCCGCTACGGGCATGATCGACGCCGCCTGTGCGAAGTACCATATTGATCGAATGCGAGCCGTCCTCATCGGCGATAGCGAAAGCGATATGGAATGTGCGAAAAGGGCAAGGCTTAGAGGCGTGCGGTATGAAGGCGGGAGTTTGCTGGGAGTGGTGGAGCGAGTGCTGAGGTGGCTGGAGTAGGGAATGATGGGATAGAAAAGGAAGGATGAGCATAATGCTAGATATTAATGGGATAGTTTCTCTTGAGATGAGAAAAAGTAAATATGATTCAATCGATATTCTGCTGGATATTGTAAAAAAAGAATATGATGTAGAGAATGATGAGAAAAAAAGTATTGATAGTCGGACAGGGATATTTATTACTTTAACTATGGCAACTATTGTATTTATTTTTAATAATGCAAATAATATAATTCATATTGTAACTGATAAAGGGGAGGTTTATTTCTATGCTTTATATGTCATCTTGGTTCTGGCAGTCTCGGGAATTTTTATTGGGCTGCTTAAGTTTGTGACAGTGGCATCTATTAATGGTTATGCCAAAATTAATATGCGTGATATTTTTTATCAAATCACTTTAGGCAAGGACAATGCTTCGATGCTAGCGTATATCCAGTATGAGAAAATTGTTGATACGAATAGAGATATAAATAGGAATAGATATAAAATTCTTGAAGATGGAATAACCGTTTTGAAATGGGCAGTTTTGCTTTTTGGCGTAGTTTATATATTGCAGCTTTTTTTCTAAGAATGCTCAAACTTCGCACATCAAAAATACTCGTCAAGGCTTGGAAAATACGGCATTGTAGCTAAAAAAAAACAGATTCATTATGCACATTTTTGCAGTTTTTTTGACACCAGCGACGGCAACTCGGATAAGAAACCTTCCAACTGTGCCTGTACCTTCTGTTCATCAAGCATCGTCCGCTCTTGCAATCGTTCGGCAAAGAGCGACACAAGAAGCCGTACTGCTTCTGCCAAGCATATATCTGGAAGTTCATCCATCAGCAGGTAGAACAGCTCTCCCAATCTTCGTTCATCTTTGGATTCACGTTGCTCCACTGTCAGAAACCTGTACCGTGTGAACACAATGGATACATGCGCTGTCATGGCATCGTACGAGACTGCGCGGCAGTCCTTCTCCAAGCGCAGATAGCTCTTGCACACCTTGAAGAACACCTCGATCCCCCAACGCGTCCCGTAGATACGAATCACTTCTTCCTCCGTAAGGTGCATATCCGTTGTCACCAGCACAAGCCAGTCCTTTCGATTGTTACGGTTGCGGACGAAAACGAGACGTACGGGGAGCGATTCGTTCCCCTTGCGTACAGCAGCTTCTACCGACAACAGATACTTCGAGCGTCCGCGCCGTTTCTTGTGCTTCCGGTAGATTGCTTTCACATCCTGCATCACGCCTTCATGGAGGTAATGGATCTTTTCCGTTTTCTTTGCCATCGCAACGACCTCGTAGCCAAGTGCATGGATGGACAAAAGAGAGGCTGGAGAGCAGAACCACGTATCGAACAAGACGTGACGCGCAGGAATCGCCGCCTCCTTTGCTTCCTGCAAGAGCCGCAGCCATGACCTTGGTTGCTTTCCTTTGTGCCAGTTTCCGTTGTTTTGCGCCATTGGTGCGGGCATCTACGTTCCTGGAGGATGCCCTAAGACGGTTCTTTGGATTCTCGGTGGAAAGAAGTGTATGGTTGACTGGCAGGAGTGTGTTTCCATCCGACCAGCAGAGTGTGAGCATACGAAAACCGTAGGAGAATTCCTTTTTGGCATGGTCGTAAAGACGAGCAAGAAGCTCGACCTTCTTGGAGCGGGCGCGATGATAGACGGAATCATCGAGGATGAGGACGTTGACTCGATCCGCACTTGTCAAGGGAGCGATGGTCGATTGGATGATGGTGGCAGCGAGGGTTGTTGTGAATCTGCGCCAGTGGATATGGCAGGAATTCATGAAGCGGTAGAACATGTCCTTGGCAAAGGGGATAATGCCGGGTTGCAGGTGGATCTGCATGAAGAAGGACCGCTGTGCGAAGATGGTGGAAAAGGCGACGATAAAGATGCTTAGAACAGGGAGGCCGCGGAGTTTGTAGGCGTTTGCAGAACGAAGAATGCGACTGACGTGGTAACGTCGGAGAAAATATTGCATTTTCTCGGAAAGTTGTTTCTCCGATTGGTTGGTTTGTGCTATACTATTCATGGC
>NZ_ALNM01000052.1:0-3332 GCF_000292955.1 Selenomonas sp. CM52 | reverse complement strand
CGAGCGCTTGGCAGAGGTTTCGCGGCGATCTTCGCCTGCTTTTCCTCGATCCATGCCGTATGCTTGGCGACGAAGCGTGCGAGCTCTTCGAGCGTCGCTCGCTTCGGTGCGCTCAGGCGCACCGTGCCTGCGGGCGGCACGACGCGCAAATAGATGTTCTTGATGGACTTTCGTTCAAGTTCGACGGGGATTCCCGCGAGCGCCAGAGATATGACGAGGTTTCCCATATCAGTTGTTCTTCTGCTCCATCACGGCGAACGATGCTGCCTTGTCGCCCTCGCCGAGGCGCACGACCTTGACGCCCTGCGTGTTGCGGCTGATGACGGAAATCTCGTCGACCTTCGTGCGGATGACGATGCCGTCCGTCGTGATGAGGATCAGCTCCTGTCCCGGACGCACAACCTTGAGGCCGATGACCGCGCCCGTCTTTTCCGTGACCTTCATGTTGATGAGGCCCTTGCCGCCGCGCGTCTGCAGACGATATTCGCTCGTCGCCGTGCGCTTGCCGTAGCCTTCCGCCGTGATCGTCAGAACCTCGGCATTGCGCGCGAGGTTGTCCATGCCGACGACCACGTCGCCCGCCTTCAGGTTGATGCCCTTGACGCCGCGCGCCGTGCGTCCCATCGAGCGCACATCGTCCTCGGCGAAGGCGACCGCCATGCCGCCCGCCGTACCGAGTATCACATGCTTTTCGCCGTCCGTGAACTTGACGCCGATGAGGTCGTCGTCCTCGTCGAGGTTGATCGCATTGAGCCCACCTCTGCGGATCGACTGGAACTCGGAAAGGCTCGTCTTCTTCACGATGCCCTTCTTCGTCGCCATGAAGAGGTAGCGTTCGGGCAGGAACTCCTTGACCTGGATGACCGCCGTGATCTTCTCCTCACTCTCAAGCTGCAGCAGGTTGATGATCGCCGTGCCCTTCGCCTGGCGGCTCGCCTCGTTGATCTCGTATGCCTTGAGACAGTAGACGCGCCCGCGATTCGTAAAGAAGAGGATCGTATGGTGCGTCGTCGTGACGAGGATATTTTCGACGAAGTCGGCTTCCTTCGTGCCCATGCCCGTCACGCCGACGCCGCCGCGCTTCTGGCGACGATATGTGTCGAGCGGCATGCGCTTGATGTAGTTGTTATGCGTGAGCGTGATGACGACGTCTTCCTGCGCGATGAGGTCTTCGACGTTGATCTCGGATGTGTCGATCGTGATTTCCGTGCGGCGCTCGTCGCCGTACTTCTCGCGCACGGCAAGAAGCTCGTCCTTGATGATCTTGTCGATCTTTCCCTCGTCGGCGAGAACGGATTTGAGCCAGTCGATCATCTTCAAGACCTCTTGGTACTCTTCCTCGATCTTCTCGCGCTCAAGACCCGTCAGACGCTGCAGACGAAGGTCAAGAATCGCCTGCGCCTGCTTCTCGCTGAGCTTGAAGCCTTCCATCAGGCGCTCACGCGCGATGTCCGCCGTGCGGCTCTCGCGGATCGTCGTGATGACGGCGTCGAGATGATCGAGCGCGATGGTCAAGCCTTCGAGGATATGGGCGCGCGCCTCGGCTTTCGCCAATTCGTACTTCGTGCGCCGCGTGATGACATCCTGCTGATGCTTGATGTAGTAATGCAGCACCTCTTTGAGCGTGAGCACGCGCGGACTGCCGTCGACGAGCGCGAGCATGATGACGCCGAAGCTGTCCTGCAGCTGCGTGTGCTTGTAGAGCTGGTTCAAGATGACGTTGGCATTCGCGTCGCGGCGCACGTCGATGACGATGCGCATGCCGCTGCGGTCGGACTCGTCGTTCAAGGCCGTGATGCCCTCAATCGCCTTGTCGCGCACGAGCTCGGCGATCTTCTCGACGAGGCGTGCCTTGTTCACCTGATAGGGCAGCTCCGTCACGATGATGCGCGAGCGGCCGCTCGACGTCGTCTCGATGTGCACGCGCGCGCGAAGCTTGATGACGCCGCGCCCTGTCGTATATGCCTGACGTATGCCCTCCGTGCCGAGAATCAGTCCCGCCGTCGGGAAATCCGGCCCCTTGATGACCGTCATAAGCTCCTCAACGGTAGCATCGGGACGGTCGATGAGCATCAACGTTCCGTCAATGACCTCGCGCATATTGTGCGGCGGGATATTCGTCGCCATGCCGACAGCAATGCCCGCCGTGCCGTTCGTAAGAAGCTGTGGAAACTTCGCGGGCAACACGGTCGGCTCCTTCAAGGACTCGTCGTAGTTCGGCGCAAAATCCACCGTCTCCTTGTCTATGTCCTGCAGCATGAGCTCCGCAACCTTCGACATGCGCACCTCGGTGTAGCGCATCGCCGCTGCCGGATCGCCGTCGACCGAGCCGAAGTTGCCGTGACCGTCGGCAAGCATGTATCGCATGGAAAAATCCTGCGCCATGCGCACGATCGCATCGTAGACGGAAGTATCACCATGTGGGTGGTACTTACCGAGGACTTCGCCGACGATGCGCGCTGACTTCTTGTACGGCTTGCCCGAACCCATGCCCGCTTCCTGCATCGCATAGAGGATGCGGCGGTGCACAGGCTTCAGACCGTCGCGCACGTCCGGCAGGGCGCGGGCGACGATGACGCTCATGGCATAGTCGATATAGGAATTCTTCATCTCACTTGCGAGATTTACAGGAACGATCTTCCCCTCGCCAAAATCCACACTCTCACCCCAAAAATATAGTCGAGAACAGTATCTAACCTTAGTAGTATAGCATTTTTCAAGAAAAAAGTCCATGCGGCAAAAGGCGGGGTTGGCGCACATCACTTTCGTACAGTCGTTATCCCATATGCCATCGCAAATATAGCTGAAAGCCGATGCATGGAGACTCTTGCTCCACGCATCGGCTTTCGCTCTATATTGTCTCAGACTCTGCTCAAAGCCTGAACTTCGCCACCCCCTGCTGCAGCTGCTGCGCGAGATCTGCGAGCGTGTGGCTCGCGGCTGCGATCTCCTCAGCGGACGCCGCCTGTTCCTCGGAGACGGCGGACACGTCCGTCGCCTTCTGCTGCACGGCACGGGACAGGTCGCTGACCTTCTGCACCGTATCGACCGTGCTCTTGCAGTCCTTTTCGAGCGCTCCCGTGATCGTCCCGACCTTCGCGACCTGCCCAATCAGGGCACGGATGGATTCAGCGATCTTCGCAAACTTCTCGTCAGCTGCGCGGACTTCTTCCACGCTCTCTTTGACCTCTTCGTCCTGCGATTTCGTCAGCGTGAATGCGTTCTCGATCTGCGCGGAATTCTTGCCGATGACCGCGCTGATCTCCTGCGCCGCCTGCTCGCTCTGCTCGGCGAGCTTTCGCACCTCGTCGGCGACGACGGCGAAGCCCTTG
>NZ_ALNM01000051.1:0-22204 GCF_000292955.1 Selenomonas sp. CM52 | reverse complement strand
CGTCGATGAGAAATTTATCACCGCTCGGCAATGTTCCAACAGCTGTACTGCCTTTGACGATAAAATTAAATTCCGGCTTGCATCGACTGCATTTGCCGGAATTTGAATAATGTGTTATCTCATATTGCGTGCGTAGGGAAATGCTGCCGCACCGCTTGCATCTGCACCGATATCGAAAATGTCCCTTGTCATCCTGTCCGCTCTTTTCGAGAACCTCATAGTTTCCATAGGTTTTCCCGACTAAATCCAATGTGCGTAACTGCGCCTTGATTTTGTTAGCACACCAATGACAATTACAGTCCTTGCGCTTAAACGTCTCCGGGGATGTGTCGTATATTCTGCCACATCGACATTCGACGCGAATTCGCCGTCCCCCGGAGGACGATTTATTTCCTTCGCCCAATACAGTCAGCCAGCCGAACTGCTGACCTGGCAAATAGAATTTCTTGATTTTGCCGCTCATCTCATCCTCTCCTTGAACGAAGAAGCCGCTCCATCAAGTCGTCTTGCGGCGAAACGCCTTTATATTCCGTTGAACAGTTATCCCGGACGATGGCGAATATCTCGCTCCATAGTCGATTGGTCTGCTTCATGTAGTTTTGGCTCATGGCGACATAAGGCGATTGTATGGGCTGCGAGCTGATTGGATGCTTGCCCAGATGGCCATATTTGCTGACAGCTTCCTCGCAGTGAATCCAACGAGCCGCGCTCACGGCATATCGCTCCAATAGAGCAGGAGATACCAATTCCGCGCATCCACGCCGCTCCAGCCATTTCCACGCTTCTTTGTAAAGTTCACTCGCCGAGAGTGTTGAGCCGTCACGCTGAGCAGCCGACAGGAATTCCTTGGGAGGCGGCATTTCCACACCCTCCGGCTCCGTGGCGATTTTCTCAAAATCCAACACCTTCAGCTTGCGCTTGCCGGGATTGCCCTCAGTCACTTTTTCTGCCAAGGATTTTCTCGGTCTTCCTCCCGTACCGGGTCGCGGACCTCTAAGCCCCATACTTTCGCCTCCTTAAAACTTTTCAAAACTTTTTGAGCATAAGTTTTAGCGTTTTGGGCTGTTTCATTGAGCATTTCCAGTGGCTGTCAGCCCCCGCTATGCCTAGCTTCCCGCCCAAAATCACGCGACAAAGCCTGTCTCTCTAACTGCCCGAAAAGTTATGCGAATTTTTCTGTCAAGCCCATCGCCGGTCCAGCAATGGCGCGGTTTTAGAGATTTTACCTCCCCTGGGGGCTAGACGTCTCCTCGGCTTCTTTGATGAATCTTTTCGTGGCACGACACACACAGCGACATGAGATTGCTCTCATCATGCGTGCCGCCACTGCCGAGCGGCTTGATGTGATGCACAAGCGTCGCCGCCACAAAGTGTCCGCGCTCTCTGCACATATCGCACAGCGGTTCTCGTGCTAAGTGTCGGTCGCGAATCTTTCGCCACACACTGCCGTATCGATCATGCTGTCGGTAGCCGCGAGTGAAGCGCTCGTAGTGCCGCTGCATCGGCTTCTCATGCTTCTCGCAGTAGCCGCTCTTCCTGTCCGTGAGATTGGGACAGCCTGTCATGCGGCACGGGCGTTTCGGTTTCCTCGGCATCTCGCACCTCTCTTTGGGCATGAAAAAACCTCCGCTGGGATTGCTCCCGTTGGAGGTCGAGTTCGCTCATACTCTTCTACTCTGAACTTTATCACATCAATGGGGTGACACGCAACGTGACCAACAGTGACATTCAGTAGCATTTGTGTGACATCAAGTGTCAGTTTTCGAGATTTTCCAAGATTTTTTTGTGAAGCCGAAGAACATTTCGGACGCTGCAGCCCATTTCCTCGGCAATCTCCGCCCATGTCTTGCCCAACACATAGCGGTTCCGTAAGAGGCATTGCCATTGAGGATTATTGATTTTGCCGATGAAGTCACTGATTTTCATTTTTATATTCACCAAACGGTCAATCTCGGAATCTAATTCTTTTTCTTTCTCCACGATGCGTTCCACCCATTTGACGTAGGACGCTTCCTCCGATGCGCTGTGGCAGACCCGTTCGTCCAATCGACTGCCGTTGATACTCTCGGCGAGTCTTCGGCATTGGTTAAGTTCCTCCAGCTTGGAGTTAATCAGCTGATCCAGCTTCAAGGCTTGGCTCAAAAATTCTTTTGCTGCCATATCACTCATCCTCCAATTCTTTCTTGATATGCTCGAAAAGCAACTGTCCGTCAAGCGAGGTAAGTTGTGCAAACCACTTGGAGTGGAAGAACCGCTCCGTTTCAGCTGCCATCCGTTCGCTCTCCTGGATGGAGTCTAACAATCGTTCTTCCTTGCTTTTTTCCTCCCGTTCCTTGGGGATCTTGAGGTTCTTCCATTCCTCACGGCGCTTTTCCTTATCGGCAAGCTGAGTGGCAACAACAGCTTCCAACGAATCGGTGCGAGGATGTTTTTTGAGAAACTTCGCGGCTCTCCGATAGTCCGTCACCGCCTGCTCGATGATAGCATTTGCCAGATTCTCGTAATTTTTCCGATGCACTTATCCCACCTCCGCTTTGACGGCAGCAATCAGCGCCGCCTGTGTCTTGTCCTTCTTCTTCAAGGCACGAAGGATTCTCTCGTCAATCGTGCCCTCGGCAATGATGTGCTGCACCACCACCGTTTTCGCCGTCTGCCCCTGCCGATAGAGCCTTGCCACGGTCTGCTGGTAAAGCTCCAGACTCCATGTGATGCCGAACCACACGAGGGTCGAACCGCCGCTTTGAAGATTCAGCCCATGCCCCGCACTGGCGGGATGGATAAGGGCAACGGGGATTTCTCCTCGATTCCAGCAGGCGATCGCCTCGTCCGTATCCAGTTGGACGCACGGCACACGCTTTTCGATGCGCTCCGCATCATGTTTGAACCAATACGCCACGAGAAGCGGCTTGCCGTTCATGCTCTCGACGATGTCCTCCAAGGCGTCGAGCTTGCGATCGTGGATGTGCAGAACGGCTCCATCGTCCGTGTAGACCGCGCCGTTCGCCATCTGGGAGAGCTTGCCCGACAGGACTCCGGCATTTGCCGCCGTCACCTCATCGCCCTTCATCTGCAAGACCAACTGCTCGCACATTTCGGTGTATATCTTTCTCTCGGTATCACTCATCTTCACCTTGTATTCGCTCTCAATCAGCTCCGGCATCCTCAGATGATCGGTGGCTTTCATCGAGATGGTGATGTCGGAGATTTTCTCGTAAATCCGCTCCTCGGCTCCGGGCAGAGGAGCGTAGGAAAACACCACCTGCCCGTTGCGCTTATCCGGCTTGAAGTAATCCTGCCGATACTTCGTGATGAATCTCCCCAGACGCTTTCCCATATCCAGCACCTTGAATTCCGCGAACAAGTCCATCAAGCCGTTGCCAGACGGCGTACCCGTCAGACCGATGACACGGCTGGCGAAAAGGCGAACCTTCATGAGCGCCTTGAATCGCTTGCTGCTCCAATTCTTGAAAGACGATAACTCGTCAATCACGATGGCGTCATAGGTGAAGTCGGTTTTCTCCACGAGCCACGGCACGTTCTCGCGGTTGATGATATAAAGCGATGCTGGCTTGCGTAAAGCGACCAGCCGCTCTTTCTCTGTACCGACTGCAACGGAATAGCGAATATAAGTCAAATGCTCCCACTTGTCGATTTCCTGCGGCCATGTATTTCTCGCCACACGGAGAGGCGCGATGACGAGAACACGCCCGATCTCGAAATAATCAAAGAGTAGGTTGTTGAGCGCCGTCAGCGTAATCGCCGTTTTTCCAAGTCCCATATCGAGAAGTACGGCGGCAGTCGGGTGGCTTTCGATAAAGTCGATGGCGTACTGCTGGTAATCATGCGGTATGAACTTCACGGGGCATCACCTCCAATCTCAACGGAATTCATTACCGAAACACTTCCTGCAGCACATCCACATGATAGGTGTTCACCATGCCGTATTTGGCATCGTATTCCTTGCCAATGTGGTAGCCCTGCTTTCTGGACATCGCGGCTGCCTTGCGCCCAAGCCCGGCGGCAACATCCCGACTCACTCCACGGATTCCCATGAGATTGGCGTAGCCGATAATGGTGTAGTGACGCTGGTCGATGGTCATCTGCTTGGATTCCACCTCAAGAAGCCGCTCATCCACCTTGTCGATCCGGGCATTTGCCGCCTTGATCGCCCTTGCCTGCTCCACCATCCGCTGTGCGCTGCAGAGGAGGAATTCCTCCGGCGTCATGTTCTTCATGGGGTTGAAGTAGCTTTCTTCCAATTCGTCGAAAACATCCCACGCCCGTTCCGTTCCCAGCATCTTGCTGTGGCGAGCCGCACCTCTCTTCGTCCAAAGGATCAGAGATGGTGCGCGACTCCCGACAACTGACTCGATATTTTCTAGTGAGTCCTTGAAGGCCTTGAGATCAGCACCTTCAAGTTTGAAGTAATGCTTCCCCTCAACGAATCGCTCCCTGTTGTTCTTAAAATTCTGCTGGATATGAATTGCCTTGCATCCATACGCCTCGGCAAGCTGCTCCGTGGTCATGACACGGATGTTGTTATGTTCTAAAACCGTAAGTTCATTCATGGTCGATTTCCTCCAATACGCTGTCAATTTGCTCTGTACCGTCAATCACATACACCTTGAATCCCAGCCGCCGAAGCAGCCTGTGCCGCACCATCTGCAAGGCTCTCGGCTTCTTCCCCGGCGCTTTCAGCTCCACAAAACCCATCCTGCCGCCAGGAAGAAGCACCAGTCGGTCGGGCATTCCATCGAATCCGGGCGATGTGAATTTTGGGGCGATGCCGCCCATCGCTTTGACTCTTGCTACAAGTCCCTTTTCGATGATTTTTTCTCTCATAACAACTCAAAGATGTATTCCTTGGCAGCTGTCAAGGTTTCGATACGGCGATTGTTTTTCCATTGGTAACAATCTCCGTCGATGTCAATCTTGAAGTAAGGTCTGCCAAGGAAACTGTCTTGTTCGATGGTCAATTTCTGTTTTTTGAAGCGAAGTGTCAGCATGCCGCTTTCCTCACGCCATTCTTTTTTCAAGAAGTTTTTCTTGCGTCGGCTTTTAGCTCTGGCCTCCTTGTCACGAACTTTGGCGGCGAAAATATCTCCCTCCAAATTTCCGGCGCAGATACATCCGACACGGAGTTTTTCCGAAAAATCCTTATGCACCATCACATGGACAAATCGCACGTTTTTATAACCGCAAAGTTCACAGGTGAAGGTTGCCTCGCCCCAATCAATGACCTCTTCGCAATACCAGCCAACGAGCGGTGCGCCCATAGCTTTCAGTTTTTCTCTGCATCGCTCGGTGTACATCCTCTTCCTCCTAACCATTTGAAAATTGGTGGTTATGTGAGTGGTTATCCTTTCAAGCCTTGATATGTCTATATAGATAACCACTTAACCACAGTAACCACTTAATACATACCCTCATATAGAAACGATGTAATCAATACTTCATTATCTTTTTCTATATATAAGTTAATGTGTGTGCAGAAAAGGTGATAAAGTGGTTATCTGACAGAGAACCCTTGAAATCATTGGGTTCTTGGATGTTTTTGTCCTCGATTTTTAACCACCGTCATGTCAAAAAATCCTCATCGGGAGGGTAAATATTCTCCACTTGGATGGGAAAACAAAACACTCGGACATTTACGCCTTGGATATTCCGCAGATATTGACTGCGGCTTTTGCCTTGACTGTCCTCAAAGGTATCGACATAGCCCCGGTCTCGGAATCCTTTACGGCACTTGGTATAAGAAAAGCCGTTGTCCTCCAATGCTCGTCTCAGTTCTGTGGCGATGACCAGCACCTTGCCGGGTTCGATTTTACCCAAGCAAGGTATGGCGTCTTGGGCGAAGCGTTTTCTGTTGGCGGCAATCCAGTCGGTGACGAAATCGTAAGCCCGGTCAACAACATCCTCCGGCTCGTTCTCCTTGGCGTTGGTCAGTATGCGCTTGCCAAAGGAAATGGCATCCTTCCACGCCTTTCGCTTGGTTTCGCCGCATACCGATATTCCTGCGTGATAATCCGCCAATGCCAATAAAGCTACCGTGTCCAGATGCACTCCTTGTTCGCCGTCGTCAATGCTCTCCCGGATTTGCTCAAACTCATCGCTCAAATCCGTGTCTACGATGTGTTCGAGATACACTTTCCCTGCGAAACCATAATGGTTTTCGCTTGCTTGGTGTACCTTGCGCCCAAAATCCGCATCGGAGATGGGCTGACCGTACAGTTCCAAGACACGGCTGTGTACGCCGTCCATGGTGGCCTCATTGGTAAGCGGCTGTTCGCCCGTGCTGATGATGGCATTTCGCCACACCGGGACTTCCTGCAATCCTCCGGCTTTCGCTCCACGAGTTTTGCCGTAGCCGTTGCCCAAGGAATAAACCACCATCGAAGGCGACAGCCTTCGCTCGTTCAAGACCTGCAATTCGTCCAAGCCCAAAGGCAAGTGGCGAAGAGTCCCTGCTCTCCGCTCCAAGCCGACAGCGGTGCTGTTGAAATTTCCCATGAGTTTCATGGGGTCTCCCCAAACGGATAGTGCGAATTTAAGAGCCGCCGTTTTGCCACTGCGGGATGAGTGCCAAATATGGATAATCGCCACACGTCGTTTGAGTTTCTCAAGCAGGACGGAGGCAAAGGAGGCCGCCAAAATGGCTCTGGCGTATGTTTGCTCCCGCAACGCTCTCGCAAATTTGAGCCATGTCTCAAAACTGCCTTGCTCCTTCAGTGCCGCAATCATCGCCGCATCGTCTTTGTCCTCGTATTCCACGGGACTTTCAAGGATGTAGGGGTAGAATTCTTTTTCCCCGAGCCAGCCGATACGACCGATACTTCGTACAAAAGGGATCTTTTTGTCGTTTTCTGCCTCGTAGCGGGAAAGGTAATGTACCACACCGTCGGCATTGTCAGTAGAAACGGGTACGCCGTGATCGGCCAATCTCACTACGGATGATTTGTTTAACGCAATCGCTCTTGACACCATCAGCCGTTTCCATTTATGGCTGCGGTGGTAGGCAAGTTCGAATCGCTCCGTGCCGTTGTCGATATTTTCCATTCGGCGTTCTATGACGAGCGGCTCCGGGCAAAGGTTTGAGGAAACGAGCGCACCTTCGTCGAAGTAGAAGGACTCCACCCCATACTCCATGGTGATGCGATAGCCTTTGGGAGTCATGGCTCCATGCAAATCTATGCCCTTTAGCTTGATTTCCTCCGGCTCGGCATCAAAAGGAATTCCAACGTCCCGCTTTTCCTCCTCCTTTTTGGCTATGCGGTCAAAATCCCGCATGCCGATGCCCGCTTTTTTCGCCGCAAGTTTCAGCCGTGAATATTCAGCGGGGCAGTTTTCCTTGGCGTAAGGGAGCAGTCCCACCACATAGGGGTCGAGGAGTTCTTCTGCCGACAAGGTGTCCTTGCCTAAAATAATCTCCAACTGCTCGAACTTCGTGTAAAGGGCAAGAACGATGGGAGCCTTTACGCCGCAGCCGCCATCGGGGCAGGGAAACAAACCGCAATCCTTGATGTAACGGCAGGTGCAGGGTTTGTTGGCTTTCCGTGCGGAGCGGAGCTTGTTTCGCGTTTCGACAGGGGAATAATGGCTGTACAGGGAACTCCACTCTTGAAACTTCTCTTCACCGTCTTTGGCGAGAGCCACATTGGTGCAAAGGGCGTGCCACAGAGGTTCGCTGACGTTATCCGGCTGTTCGGTCATCTGCTTTAATGCCGCACAACCTTCCATGATTCTCTCGGCGCTCCCCATGACACGCTCGTCCACATGGAATTCTTCTGTTCGCGGCTTGGGCGCATCCAATACGTAGGCGTGAAAATCTTCCGTCTTGTAGAACGCTTCGTTTTCCGCAATCACCTCGCAGGGAATCTTCTCCCCTATTTTCAGATTCATGCTGCCCACCGCCCGTAACATTCTCGCCGGGTCAAATACCGGATCGATGCGCCATCCCCGTTCATCTTTCGCTTTTTTCATAAGGCAGCGTCCAAATCCCGCGAGAAGTTTCTCCATCTTATCCCGATTGGCATCGGTCAAATGGATCGGCTCGTCAAAAAGCCAGTAGGCATGAATGCCGTGTCCCGTGAAAACCGTGAAGGTCGCTTTCAGAGGGAACGCATCTAAAAAGGAAAGAACTTCCACCCGGGATGCCGGAAGCATCTGTTCTCTATGCGCCTCGCTCTTGATGTCAATGTCGGCGAAAAGGCAAGTGGCGTACATGGTGTCTGCCGAATCACCGCGCACGCCATCTTTGATGCCTTTGCGTCTCGGCCAGGGGTGAATGTAGGTATTGCGGGTATCTCCCACCCTGCCGATTTCCTCCCGCATGGAAGCTATGGTCTCAAAGTGCCGCACCCCTTTGTCGGGAAGTGTGATAACGGAAAAAGTGCAATCATGGCATTTTCCGTAAAGAGTCTCGTAAAAATCCATTCACAGCACCTCCTCGCATTTTGTTGTGAAATAACGGATGTTCTTCCGCAGTCTCTCGGCATGAGCAATCTCCTCTGCCATACCCTCGGTGATCTTGTCGCCGAACACCCAGAGTTCACCGCACAGCTTCAGAAGCTCGAAGTTCATGGACATCGCCTTCTCGCGCTCCCTTTCCTCCGACATGAACTGCGGAAAGTACAGATGCGGAGCAAGGGGAATGTGCCCCTTGCTCACGGCGAACTTGCAGTATTGCCTTGCCCGCATGACATTGACACGCGGGTTGTCCCGATACGGCGAGCAGATGTAGGCAAACCGATTTTGTCGGATTACCTTGGTGAGAGCGGCATACACCGTCGGGTCGGCGTAGTCTTCGTGGTTTCTGAAGTCTATCATTTGCCGCACCGCATCTTCCGGCTGCATTCCGTGCAGCAGATCGCCGTGCCGAAGAGGTCGAACTCCGCATCGCCGAAGAATTCATTGAGGTCGATCGGCACTTCCACTCCGCAGCGCGGGCAGCGGCAGAATACATTCTCGTCGTTGATCTCCACCGTGACCTCCATCGCGTCGTTGAGCTTTTCCTTGACATAGAACATAAAGGCTTTCCTCCTTCAGAAAACACTGGGCCTCATCGCCCTTCACTATTGAAAGGACAGAAGATCGAATTCTTAGCGGATAAATCCGCAAAATTTTTCCTTTCCTTATAAATGCCAGAGCCAAAAGTGGCTCTATTTTTTTTCGCTAAAAATAGCCGTTGCTGTCCTCTCAATAGCGAGAGGCAGAAACGGCAAAAAATATTTAAATTTTATCCGCTGAAAACTCAGGTTTCTGTCCTTTCAATAGTGAAGGGGCAGGAACGCCCCTCGGAAAGAGAGGTACATCCACATGGAAACTCAGAAAGACAAGGAACTGGCAGAAGTGCTGATCGCCATCAGCATCATTGCCAGACGACTTGCGGACAGGCTGATGGAAGGAGTGAGCGAGGATGGAAAACCTTGCAGCGAAGATTGAAGCTCTGCGGCTCTCGGCGAAATCCATCATGGACATCGCTGATGAACTGGCAAAAAATCTCTCATCGGAAGAGCCGACGCCGCCGTCCCTTGAGGATGTTCGGCACAAACTGATCCTTGCGGCGCAGGCGGGATTCAGTGCAGAGGTCAAGGCGCTCATCACGAAATACGGAGCCGACCGCCTGTCGGCAGTTGCCCCGTCCCACTATGCGGCGCTTCTTGCAGAAGCCGATGCCCTCGGAGGAGTGAAGGCCAATGGGTAAGCATTCCCTGCTCTCAGCATCGGCAAGCCAACGCTGGATTGCCTGCCCGCCATCGGCAAAGCTCTCTGAGGAATACGCCGACAAGCCCAGCGAATACGCTCAAGCCGGAACCGACTGCCACGAACTTTGCGCCTACAAGCTGGAAAAGGCTCTGGGCAAGAGAGTTCGAAATCCCGTCAAGCACCTCTCCTTCTACGACGAGGAGATGGAGGAATGCTCCGACGGCTACCGGGATTTCGTCTTGGAGTGCGTAGCACAGGCCAAGAAGTCTTGCAACGATCCGCTCATCCTCGTGGAGCAAAGACTGGATTACTCCCGCTATGTGGGCGTAGAGGGAAGTTTCGGCACGGGCGACTGCGTGATTGTCGTCGACGGCATGCTGTATGTCATTGACTACAAGCACGGCCTCGGTATTTTGGTGTCAGCAGAGAAGAACAGCCAGCTTTCCTGCTACGCCCTTGGTGCACTGGACTTGTTTGATGGCATCTATGACATCGAGCGCGTCACCCTCGTCATCTATCAGCCTCGCCGGGCAAACATCAGCCTGTACGAGATGGGAAAAGATGAATTGCTCACTTGGGCGGGTAACATCCTCGCCCCTGCTGCCAAACTGGCACAGGAGGGAAACGGCGAGTTCAAAGCGGGAGACCACTGCCAGTTCTGCAAGGCCAAGGCGAACTGCCGGAAACGTGCCGAATACAACCTGGAACTCGCCAAGTACGATTTCGAGGTTCCTGCCACCTTGGAGGACAGCGAAGTTGCTGCCATTTTGCCGAGGATTGACGATCTGGTTTCCTGGGCGGGCGACGTCAAGGATTATGCCCTGCAAAAAGCTCTCTCCGGCACCCGGTTTGATGGCTTCAAGGTAGTCGAAGGCCGCTCTAACAGAAAGTACACCGATGAGGATGCCGTAGCCAAGGCAGTCAAGGCGGCAGGCTTTGAGCCGTATGAGCAAAAGCTCCTAGGCATCACCGCCATGAGCCAGGTACTCGGCAAGAAGGAGTTTGAGGAACTCTTAGGCGAGCTGGTCTATAAACCAGCCGGAAAACCGGTGCTTGTTCCCGACAGCGACAAGCGTCCGGCAATGAACACTGCAGCAGATGATTTTAGGGAAATTTGAGGAGGAATACCACCATGGCAAAATTTCACAATCCAACCAAGGTTATCACGGGTGTAAAGACACGCTGGAGCTACGCCAACGTCTGGGAGCCGAAGAGCATCAACGGCGGCGCTCCCAAGTACAGCGTGTCGCTCATCATCCCGAAGAGCGACGCCAAGACCGTGACGGCGGTCACGAATGCTATTCAAGCGGCATACGATGAGGGACAGAGCAAGCTCAAAGGCAACAGCAAGTCTGTGCCTGCGCTCTCGGCAATCAAGAATCCGCTGCGCGATGGCGATGCGGAACGTCCCGATGACGAGGCTTACAAGGACAGCTACTTTATCAATGCGAACTCTGCCACAGCTCCCGGTATCGTGGACGCAGCTCGCCAGCCGATTCTCGAACGCTCCGAGGTATATTCCGGCGTTTACGGTCGTGCCAGCATCAACTTCTACGCCTTCAACAGCAACGGCAACAAGGGCATCGCTTGCGGGCTGAACAACCTGCAGAAGATTTCTGACGGTGAGCCACTCGGGGGCAAGACCCGCGCCGAGGATGACTTCGCAGACGAAGACGAGGAATTCCTCAGCTGATTAGACTATGCTTCTACCAAGGCAGCGGGGAAAAATCCTCGCTGCCTTTTGGCAAGAAAGGACTCACAATGAATACACTCTCCATTGACGTAGAGACATTTTCCGATGTGGACATTTCCAAATGCGGCGCATACAAATATGCAGAATCGCCCAGCTTCGAGATACTACTCTTTTCCTATGCAGCAGACGCCGGCGAAGTACAGGTCGTCGACCTCGCCAACGGGGAGCAGATTCCGCAGGAGATTTTGGACGCTCTGCTTGACGACAATGTCATTAAATGGGCGTTCAATGCCAACTTTGAGCGTGTCTGCCTGTCACGCTACTTATCAGACTTGGGATTTCTCCGTGCTGCCTTCCTTAGCCCTGAAAGCTGGCGATGCACGATGGTTTGGGCAGCGTACATGGGGCTTCCCCTGTCCCTTGCCGCTGTAGGCAGTGTGTTGGGGTTGGAAGAGCAGAAAATGACAGAGGGTAAGGCGCTCATCCGCTTCTTCTGTTCGCCCTGCGCAGCCACCAAAGCGAACAGCGGCAGGACGCGCAATCTTCCCTGCCATGCCCCGGACAAGTGGGCGCTGTTCAAGGCGTACAACAAGCGTGATGTTGAGGTCGAGATGGCAATCCAACAGCGGCTCGCCAAGTTCCCCGTTCCAGATTTCCTTTGGGATGAATATCATCTCGACCAAGAAATCAACGATCACGGTATTCGCATTGATATGGAATTGGTGGATAACGCCATCGCTGTCGATGCCCGATCTCGCGAGGAACTGACCGACAGAATGAAACGACTCACAGGACTGGACAATCCCAACTCCGTACAGCAAATGAAGGGATGGCTCTCTCAGCATGGTATGGAGACGGATTCTCTCGACAAGAAGGCTGTGCTGGAGCTGTTGAAGAATGCGCCGCCGGAACTTAGCGAGGCGCTGTCCTTGCGGCAGCAGCTTGCCAAGTCATCCGTGAGAAAATACATCGCCATGAAGAATGTTACCTCTGCAGACCATCGTGCCAGAGGGACGTTCAGATTCTACGGCGCGAACCGCACCGGGCGATTTTCCAGCAAGAATATTCAATTACAAAATCTTCCACAGAACCATCTCGCTGACATCGAGTATGCCCGCGCCCTTGTGCGGCAGAGCGATTTCGAATCCCTCAACATCCTCTACGACTCTGTTCCTGACGTTTTGTCCCAGTTGATTCGCACAGCCTTTATCCCCAAGGAGGGCAGGAAGTTCATCGTTGCAGATTTCTCTGCCATCGAAGCACGGGTGCTGTCGTGGCTTGCGAAGGAGCAATGGCGCATGGATGTTTTTGCAAATGATGGCGACATCTACTGTGCCACGGCGGGCAGGATGTTTCATTGTAACGTGGTGAAGCATGGCGAGAATGGGCATCTCAGGCAGAAGGGGAAGCAGGCAGAACTGGCGTGTGGCTACGGCGGATCCGTTGGTGCGCTGAAGGCATTCGGCGCATTGGAGTCCGGAATGAAGGAAGATGAGCTGAAACCGCTCGTGGATGCCTGGCGTGCGGCAAATCCGCATATCGTGGATTTCTGGTGGGCAGTCGACCGAGCCGCTAAGGACTGCATCAAGGAGCGCAGCAAGACGGTCACGCACGGCATCCAGTTCATCTGCCAAAGCGGCATGATTTTCATCGAACTTCCGAGCGGCAGACGGCTTGCCTATGCAAAGCCGCGCATCGGTGAGAACAAGTTCGGCGGCGAATCCATTACCTATATGGGATTGAACACGGCAAAGAAGTGGGTACGGATAGAATCGTACGGACCGAAGCTCGTGGAAAACATCACACAGGCCATCAGTCGTGACATTCTCTGCTATGCCATGCAGACGTTGAAGCACATGGATATTGTCGCGCACGTTCACGATGAAATCATCATCGAATGTGAAGCGAGTGCCTCCCTCTCTGCTGTTTGTGAGCAGATGGCGCGAACTCCGCCTTGGGCGAAGGGTCTATTGCTCCGTGCCGATGGTTTTGAGTGCGAATTCTATCAGAAAGATTGAAAAGGAGCATCCTGTCACAGCGATAGGATGCTCCTTTTTATTCTGCTTACCTTATGTCGGGCGCAAGCAACTCCCGAATTGCCTTGACCTTATCTGAAACTGTCCGCTGCTTCATGCCCAGTTCATCGGCAATCGCCTGTTGTGTCTCGCCGTCAAAAAGCGACTTGAAAATCTCTCCGTGCTTAGGACTAAGCGTAGCCGCTTTTTCAATCAAGGCATCCAGCACAACACGGTCTAGAATGTCGTCCTCCATATAGTCCACTAACGGACTGTCGATAGATCGTCTGGCGTAAGAATTACCAAAGTCGCCATGCTGCGCTTCAAGGTTCTTTTCCGCAATATATTCCGTTGAGGCCGGGCGATTCTTCTCTTTGATGATGTCGCCGTTCAGGGACGCCGAGCATTGGGCGCAGTTGTTTTCGCAGCGAATGAGCCGCCCCGTTTTCGGACTTCTGACCATGCAGCGACTCTCGCGAGCCTTCTGCTGCGCCTCCCGACGCACCATATTCCAGTACTCCCGATTAGAGCCGACAGGTCCCTGCGTTTTGTAGCATTTGTACGCCTTTGCCGTCGTTCCCTTGGCGTAGTACGGCTTGTACATTACGACGTTGGCAGGGTCAAAGCCGCATACTGACTCGAATCCCGGCTCCATGATGATGTAGAAATCCTCGGTTTTACTCTGATTTGCCATTGGACTTGTCCTCCTTCAAATGAGGACAAGTCCACCATATGTATTTTGTTGGCCATCATGAACGAATCCTCATTTCCTGATGACCAACCACCCCAGTAGGTTGGCGTTAACTAATATCCTGCCGCCTCTCCGCTCTGGGCACCCTCTCCGGAAAGGGTGAGCCTTGAGGCGGCGACTAAATTATTTATATCAAAAAAACTTTCATCGAACACGGACATGCCATGTCCGGGCAAATTTCTACCAAAACAATGGATGCCGCATAGAACATTACACTCTATGCGGCATCCATTATCTACAGTTAGTTGATTGTAATGTATACAATTGAGTTTAGGGCATAAAAATAGCTGGACACGTCATGTCCAGCTAAATTTTAATTTTATATTTTTTATTCTGTTCCTGTCAATTCACTATACCCCTTGCTTGTCAAAAGAGCATTGCATTCATGAATACTGTGGGTGTAATACCCATCGATGATAAACTCGTAAATCATCTGTTCCTCAGACGAGTAGCGAATAGTAAATCCCGCTGTATCCAAAAATTTTCTGCTTATAGGTGGAGGCAACTGCATTCCAACGCACAAAGCTATCGCAGTTCCGATTGTCGTTTGGTAATCACTCGCATTCCTCATGCGTTGTAGCGTTTTTGTACTAATTAAAGATTTTTCCGCTAATTGCTCAACGGTCACTTCGCTCCATTTCATCAACGCCTTCAAGGAATATCCAAAATCTCCTGGGTGTATTTCCTTGATTATATTCATAACATCTTTGTTATAATCCGATAGTTCCTGAGCCTTTTTTTGTACATCCTCATTTGCGTCAAGTGAGAATTGAGCCTCAAAAATGAGGCCGGAATCAACATCACGAAAGAGCACGCACTCCGTATAATAATGCTCCCCATAATCGTTTACTGATTTTAATATAAGGTCAAACACTACACAGCATTCGTCCATGTGATACCTTGCGTAATCAGTAAGGCGTGTCCTCCCATCCTCATATTTACCAATATACTTTGAATCATTGAGACAAAGGTGGGATTCCACAAAGAGATATTTTCCTTCCTTCATGTTTTTATATAGCGAAGGATTAACAAGGCATTGATATATGGCATCGTCCACGCTTATAGTAAAAGTTTGATTTTTGGATATTGCTCCCTTTCTAAATGTATGTGGGCATACATATTGTCCATCGACATAGTTGAACGTCCCAATAGCATCTTCATACCCGGCATCAACCATCCGAATCTTAGCTGCCATGCGCGAAACACCAAAAAACTGTGACAGTTTCTCAATGACAGGTTCCATTACATCAATCAAATCCGTTACATTCAATTCTTTCTGGTACTGTCCAATATACTCAAATGCCTTGTTCTTGAACTGATTGAGCGGCATCTGTATCCTTGGCGCAAGCGAGTTCGCCTGCCATTCCATCCAGTCTGTATCCGAAGGACTGCTATCCTTTATGCCACCAACGACTTGGCAACGAATGCGAGATGCCTCTTTATTGTATAATCTTTCCAAATCAAAACATTTTTTATGCTTATCCCAATGAACACACTCATGAACGATCGTGTTGTTCACTGCCCCAAGATTTCGTAAAAAATATGCTTTAGGATCAACGAATATAGTTTTGCCCATAATCTTTTCAACAACTATTCTGTCGTTATCTTCATCATAGATTTCTGTTTCACAATCCCTAAAGAACAGCTGACCAAAAACAGAAAAGTCTTTCGTTATGGATTTGATTTTTACAGACAGCCCCATTCTCTTGGCGAGAAGATGGGGATCAACATACATCGGTTTCAGCAAGGCTTCGGGATAATATTTCTGTAAGAATTCAGTAGCAACCCTTTCTAAGTCTTTTTTGTAAATGATGGGCACAAGCGCATTAGACATAGGTTTTTGGTGCTTGTTTCGCCTGTCATATACACCAACTTCCAATATTTCAAAGTCCTTTAAACCGCAATCCAAATCACCGCGACATTTCAGCATGAACCACTGACTGCGATTCTCTGATTCATCATAATGATAGTCGGCCTCATGGATGTATATCTCGGCTTCCACGGCAATATCGAACTCAATCCTTGTCCCAGGCAAATCACCCACATCAACAAATTTCAAGTCAACATCGGCAATCCCGATTTCGCCAACGGTACTGATTTTATTAAGCTGTAAATCCAAATCATCAATATGATCTTCTGCATATTCCTCTATAGCCGATACTATGACATCATAAAAATTATCGGCTATATAGTCTCCAACAGAACAAATTTTCGACATAGATAACAGCCTCCGATTATTATTCCGTGTTAATATCAATCAAGGAAAAGACTCTTCGACGGCTTCCACCCCCGTGCAAATTCATCAGCTTTTTCCAGCCACCGTTCAATTCTCTGCTCTGGGATTACGCTTTCGCCCCAATATTCAACAAAGATAGCATCATCCATTTCCATAGCCGCTTTTCTCATGTCATCTTCTATAAGCTTCAATGCCCTTTCAATATAGATACCGCCGTTATCATCATTGGCAGGATTAGCAACACTCCCCGCTGAAAAAAGGTCTCGCGCTTGATGACATAAGACACCATGATACGTCAACAAATAAAGCACTACATCGTCATATTTGTTCCTGTCACGACCTGATTTGACAATCTTAGGGCAAACCAATGCGGCTTCGGCGCGGAGCCGAGTCTTCTCTTCCGTACTCAAATTCGTGTACAGACGAGCTTGAATCGGTAAGGTGTGTTCATCAGTATCTCGTTCCTCGATCCACCACAACCGACCGTCCGGGTGAATTTTTCGTGCGTAGGCTCGGATGTACTTCATTTTCTCGGTCATATCCAGTTGACGAAAATCTTCATACCTGATACCCATTTGCTTGAAAAGCGATTCTCGGCTGTTTTCTGCGGATGAAGCAATCTCAACTTCAAATCTCGGCACATGGGACGTGCGAACATGAACTACGCTGGCTTCATATTCTCCCCAGCGAACTTCTGGAATGCCTCCCATTTTTCCGAACACAACGTAGATGTATTTGACACTCTCCACGCGTTGCGTTTCCAATACACTATTGGCAATACTTCTCCATGTGTCACTGGTCGTATATTTTACCTCCACGCCGTATTCGCCCATTGCGATATCGGGAAATGCCTGTGCTGGAGAATCATAGTCGATTTTTATCGACGAGTCCTCTACCGTCAAACCATCGAGCACTTCTCGGACACGATCTTCAAAGTGCTTAGACGATTTGAAGCCCTTTTGACGGGCTTCATTTGTAAGAATATCACAGCATTTATCGAGCATGGATTCAAATTCTTCTGTTGTCATAACCTCACCTTTGCAATACATTTTTTACCGCATTAGCCATATGCCACCCCAATACAGGGGGGACAGCATTTCCTATCTGACGCTCAGTTTCCCTCAACCCGCAAGGGAAAACAAATGAATCAGGAAACGACTGAATTCTTGCCGCTTCGCGCATAGATATTCGACGAGGCAACGAATAGTGGAATTGAATGTTTCCGTGGCATTCTGCTCTGATCGTATATCCGGGACGATCTGCCACCATTTTTCGATTTCCTTGTTCCCCGCTTACATTAGCCTTACTCCAAATATGAGAAAATTCCTTATCCTCTTCCATATTTTCCAAATCTTCCATGGCCAATTTCGCGGTAATAGGTACGGAATCTATCGGCATAGGCGGCACAAATTCCGGCAAACCTTGCTGGATTCCTACTATGAATATCCTATCTCGCGTCTGCGGAACGCCATATTCCTCTGCATGATAAAGCCGATAACTGACATCGTAGCCAAGTGCATTGAAATCTGACATAATCTTTTCAAACGAGCCAGCGTTTTTCTTAAGAAGCAGTCCCCCCACATTTTCAGCAACAAAAACCTTGGGTCGAATTTTTTTAACAGCCTCAACAATATATGTATACAAACTGCTTCTTTTTCCATTGATTCCTAACATTTTTCCGTTGATAGAAATATCCTGACAAGGAAATCCTCCAATGACGACATCGGCTTCGTTTGGAAGATGGTTGATTGCCTCACAAATATCGCCTTCCACTATATGCGAACCGATATTTTGTTTATACGTTTTGCAAGCACCTGAGCTAATTTCATTCGCCCAGACAATCTTGAACCCTGTCTTGCCGTAAATGTGACCTAGAAACTCAAATCCGCCAATAAACCCCAGATCCATGCCGCCACAACCGGAAAACAGAGAAACTACGGTCATTGGCTTATTCGTTTTCCGTTTTTTTACAGGATATTCCTCATCACCATCAACAACCCAGTTTCTTCCTATTTTTTTCGCTGTCTGCAACGCACCACATTCGGCTAGACGACGTACTGTATCACCACTCCTGCCGTGTATTTTTGCATAATCATTAAGTGAAATGAGCATAGGGCAACCTCTCCTTCTACATTATCATCATTATACACGATAGCGTGCATAGTGACAATGAAGACTTGAAATAGCAGCATTAAGCACTTGAGATTTATCCGCTTTTATATTTGCTCTATTCTCTTGAAAAGTAAAGTTTTGAAAGGTCACTCTCTTAACGATTGCCCCATACCCTCTTAACGATACTCCAAGGCAATCGTTAAGAGGGTATACATCGTTAATAGAGTATGCACCCGACCACTCCACCATCACCGATTTCCGAGAAAAAGAAACGACTGCCAAACGACAGCCTTCTTGCGAGAACCCATATATCAAGCGGTCTGACGGCTCGAACCCCATCGTTGCATTGTATCAAATCGGAGCGTAAGACATCTCCCTTGGCATCCGTGCTAAAGATATTCTTCTTCTCGAAATAAACGCTGATACCTTTTTCTTTTAGCTTGCGAATCGTAGTCACCGTATCCACTGTGTTCCGAGCGAATCTCGATATAGACTTTGTAAGCACCAAGTCAATGCGCCCGGCAAGGTAGTCCTCCACCATACGGTTGAACCCCTCCCTACGGTTGGTGCTCAAGCCGGAGACGCCACTATCTACGTAGATTCCCACGAACGCCCATCCCGGATGTTGTTGTATCTTCTTTCTATAATAGTCGGTCTGCGCCACGAGGCTTGCCGCCTGTTCCTCATGGTCAGTAGAAACGCGTGCATACGCTGCCACCCTCTGTGCCAACTTTTTCGATGCGTTGAATGTAGCGAGCTTCGGTAGAGATACCAGTTTCGTTATAATTCTATTGGTCATCTACGATCACCCCATCTCCAATCATGCCATCCATGTTCTCAACCTCTAAAAAAAGTGGCTCATAGTGCGTAGCGATATTCATCCACGCGAGACGCAGCTCATCCGACGTAAGAACACCGTCCTTTTCCATATTGAGAATCACCCATTTTGCTAGTCTGTAGTCTACTTCCTTTTCAAACATTGATCTCCCTCCTTCAGAGTGTCATCTCTATTCATCACTCTGAAAGATAGGAAAGTCAAGGAAAGACAGCTATACTCACTCGTCTCGGCAAGTTTACATCCCGCATAATGATAGTTTGGTGTCCTTACCTTTCAATTTTCCCTTGAACAATTTAACGATTTCCCCAACCTTTTAATTATTCCCCGTCTGCTCCCCAGATAAGGCTCACTTTCTGATAAAAATGCGGTGGACTTTTCGACATTCGGCACGAACAAAACAACCATTCACAAAACGAAAAAAAGCCCGAGACCACTTGTACTGTGCGGTTTCAGGCGTTTTGAGCAATATGTGATTGTATCAAAGACGGTATGAATATATCTATTACCTTTCCATGGGATAACGATCATTTCTTTAACTTCTCAAAAGAGACCTTATCATAGACATTGATAGTTAAATCCATATATGGTTAAGCGTAGTGTACTCATAGGACATTCCAACAACATCATCTGTATCTAAATGAATACTTTTTATAATAAACTCGCTGATCATCTCAAGGAAATATCCAACATATTGCTTGCTTTCTTTGTAATTCATTAAGTTCTAACGCTCTGGATTTAGATATAATGTATTTATCAGGAACATTATGCCCATAATACTCATATTGACTATCATTTATTTGCAGCAGACATTTCCGCCCCAATGGTAAAAGTATTTGCACCATTGGAGTCATTATTCCTATATTACTAATACAGCAAGAAAAGGGTTTGGGAAGATGTAACAACAGCGGATTATCTGTAGTTATAAAGCTAACATCAGACGCAACGTATACTAAAGACCAGTCTTTGCAAAAATATAACTTCTCTGCAAATGAAGATACACAATGAGAAAATGTGTGCATCCACAGCAGTTTCTTTTCCATCTCATCCCCTATTGTATCTTTAAAATACTTATCAAGACTCCTTTTCAATGAATTAATTTCTATCTTTTTCTCAAATATTTTTTTTGAGTTTGGTCCCCTAACTAAAAGCATAGAAATGAACAGTGCTAAATCTTTTTTTTCTTCTTCATTCTTTAAGGGATTGTAAAATGGATATTTTATTATTCTATCAATTATTGGTGCCACTCTATCTTCGTTAAGTTTAAACCATTTTTCTAAGCTCAAAACGAGCATATCTTTATCCTTAAAAACATAATCCTCTTCCTCGGCAAAAACATTTTCTCCCATGTCTGTAAGATTACGCGAAAGAAATTCTACATCGTAATACTTTTTTTCTTGAGCTATACTTGAAATAGACACTGTTTTTTGCTCTCTGCCATCTATAGCTTGAGCACAAATTCCCTTTGACATATTAGAGAAATTTCTTAGATAAAATTCAGGGACATAATGTTGCCTAATTGTTCTAGCGCGCATAAACTCACTCCTAATTGAATTTTATATAGCATTATCTAAATGAAAAGTTATTGTGTTAAGTATAAATATATAGCAAATTAACCTTTTTTATTTTTTCATGAAAATCTACTCTTTAGAACCTATTTTTGATCTATACAAGTTAAATTACAATCAAAATAAGCACTCTTTCGTTCACCATTACATTGTATCGTTATCAACGTTACTTCGTTCATTGCCACGACCAAAATGATACGAGAGGGAAATGTCAAGGTCGCATTGACACGTGCCACGGTCACAGCGCCGTCCTCCAACGACTGGCGCAGGACTTCCAGCGTCGACTTGCCGAACTCCGGCAGCTCGTCGAGAAACAGCACGCCGTGATGCGAGAGCGTGACCTCGCCTGGACGCGGGATGCTGCCGCCGCCGATCATCGCCACCGTCGATGTCGTATGGTGCGGACTGCGAAAGGGACGCGTCTCGACGAGGCCGCTGCCGTCCTTCAAGAGCCCCGCGATGCTGTAGATCTTCGTCACCTCAAGCGCCTCCTGCCGCGTCATCGGCGGCAGAATCGACGGCAAACGCCGCGCGAGCATCGTCTTGCCCGAGCCGGGCACGCCGACCATCAGAAGATTGTGCCCGCCTGCCGCCGCGATCTCAAGCGCACGCTTGGCGAAGAACTGCCCCTGCACATCGGCAAAGTCATCCGAAGGCACTTCCATATCGCTTGGTGCACTGGGATTCACCTCCAACGGAAGCAATTCCGCCTTGCCCAAGAGAAAATCGTACAGCTCACGCAAGTTTTTCGGTGCATACACGCGGATGCCGTCGACGAGCAATGCCTCACTGCCATTGCCCGGCGCAACGAAGATTTCCTTGAAGCCATGCTCCTTCGCCCCGACCGTCATCGGCAGCACACCGCGCACACTCCACAATTCTCCTTCCAAAGAAAGCTCCGCTGCAAACAAGGCACGCTCCATGCGCTCTGCTGGAATCAGCCCATACGCCGCCAAAAGCCCGACGGCAATCGGCAAATCCAGCCCCGAGCTGTCCTTTCGTATGTCCGCAGGCGCAAGATTGATCGTCACTCGCGCAGGCTTGAGCTTCACACCCGTATTCTTGATCGCCGTGCGCACACGCTCACGTGACTCCTTCACCGCCGTATCAAGAAGCCCGACAATGTCGAACGCAGGAAATCCATAAGAAACATCAACCTCGACATCGATGATCCTCCCATCGACCCCGAAAGTCACCGCACCATACGATTTAGCAAACACAAAGCTGCACCTCTTTTTGATTGGAATGGTGTTTCTTTTGTTTACTATTTTTCTCCATTGATGAGATTT
>NZ_ALNM01000050.1:0-21815 GCF_000292955.1 Selenomonas sp. CM52 | reverse complement strand
CGCGAAATTCACCGCCGAAATCAACAGCATGGAGCTTTCCTGCATCGAAACCTTCTAAGCCGAAACAACAGGAGCGCCGCTCGGAAGGGCGGTGCTCTTACTCTCATCATCTTCTGTGGCGAGATTTTTTACATACCATTTTTGAAATGGAGGTTTCCATGAATCTATTCAGCAAACTCTTTCGTTCGCGGGACAAGCCCATGAATCACCTCGGCGGCTTGTCCTTTTTGTTCGGGCAGACGGTGGCGGGCAAGGCGGTCAATGAGCGCACTGCCATGCAGACGACAGCAGTCTACGCCTGTGTCCGCATTCTCGCCGAATCCATTGCGTGTTTGCCGCTTGCCGTCTATCGCCGATGGGAAGGCGGCAAGGAGATCGCATACGAGCATCCGCTGTATTTCCTGCTCCACGATGCGCCGAATACTGAGATGACGAGTTTCGTCTTGCGCGAAACGCTGATGGCGCATCTCCTCCTGTGGGGAAATGCATACGCACAAATATTGCGCGATGGCAGGGGAAAAGTCATCGGAATCTATCCGCTTCTCCCAGACAAGATGGAAGTGAACCGTGACAGCCGCACAGGCGAAATCTATTACACATACACCAGAAGCACGGAAGAAAATCCGAATTTCAAGGATAAGGGGCAGATTCGTTTGCGGCGCGAGGATGTGCTCCATATTCCGGGACTCGGCTTCGACGGTCTTGTCGGCTACTCGCCCATCGCTATGCCTAACCTCCATTTTTGCATAAGGCTATTCTGTTACAGCCCCTTGTTTATATAAATTTTATAAAGAAGTAATAAAAGTTAAACCACCTAATATCACTCCCACTGCATTGGGAATGATGAGGATCCAGTCTTTTTTAGGTTCTTTTGTCCAACCATACATTACCCAAATTAAACAAGAAACTGATGCGAATAGTGGTTGGAATGGTTGAGCTTGTGCTCCTTGTAAGTTAGCGATAATTTGTGGAATATATGCAATAAAGACAAACACCCCAATAATAGCTCCAATAGATCCGACAAAGCGATTAATTTTTTGTTTAGCAGACATATAATACCTCCTATTATTTTATTTTCTCAAAAAGGAAAGATACTGTCAATAATTATGTGTAAACACTCAAGTAGAGTTACGAAGTTTTAATCAAATAAGCTTTCAAGTGTGTCAGAACATTTGTCTTGGAGCACTTAACATGTTATAATCGATTGTAGTATAATGTTTTTTTATCATACTTTCATTATACTAGAAAAAGCACCTATTCGGGTGCTTTTTTTGTTAATTATTTAAAAAAATGAAGGTCAGGCATAAATTTTGGAACTGGGTACGAAACGAGGGGGAGAAGCGGACGCTGCTTCTCGACGGTGAGATTTCGGACGAGACGTGGTTCGGCGATGAAGTCACGCCCGCAGTATTTCGCGAGGAATTGAATACTGCCGAGGGAGATATTGTCCTTTGGATCAACTCGCCCGGCGGTGACTGCTTCGCGGCGGCGCAAATCTACAACATGCTGATGGACTATCCGGGCAGTGTCACGGTCAAGATTGACGGTCTTGCGGCATCGGCGGCATCCGTCATCGCGATGGCAGGTTCGACCGTGGAAATATCTCCTGTAGGCATGGTAATGATCCACAATCCTATGACCATTTCCATCGGTGACGTGCAGGAGATGGAACGCGCCATCGCATTGCTTGCCGAGGTCAAGGAGAGCATCATCAATGCCTATGAAATCAAGACGGGGCTGCCCCGAGCGAAGATTTCGCGGCTGATGGACGCCGAGACGTGGATGAATGCGAAGAAGGCGGTGGAGCTGGGTTTTGCCGATGCCGTTTTCAATGGAGAGAAGAATCGTCCGACAAGCGATGAGGCGGATGGCCTGATCTTCTCTCGCGCCGCCGTCACCAACTCGCTGCTCTCGAAATTCGGGCAGGGCAAGCAAATGAACAAAGTCGATGCGGAGTCGCTGAAAAGGCGGCTCTTTTCTATTGCACACTGAGGGAGGAAATAACATGGATAAGATTTTGGCAATGCGTGAGAAGCGTGCGGCTCTCTGGGAGCAGACAAAGACGTTTTTGGACGAACACACGCAGGAAGGCAGCCTCTCGGCAGAGGATGCCAAGGCATACGAGCAGATGGAAAACGAGGTTCTCGCGCTCGGCAAGGACATCGAGCGCATGGAGCACCAGGCGATTCTCGATGCGGAAATGGCAAAACCGACGTCAGTGGCAATCATCAATCTGCCGGGCGCATCGTTTGGAAAAGACAAGCAGGGAAGGACGAGCGACGCCTACTGCGCCGCGATGCTCAAGGCGCTGCGCACGAACTTTCGCCAAGTCGAGAACGTGCTGCAGGAAGGCACGGACGCAAGCGGCGGCTATCTCGTGCCGGAGGAGTACGACAAGCGCCTTATCGACGTACTCAGCGAGGAGAACGTCCTGCGTTCCCTTGCGACGACGATCACGACGAGCGGCGAGCACAAGATCAACATCGCGGCCACGAAGCCTGCGGCATCGTGGATTGAGGAAGGCGCACCGCTCACCTTCGGCGATGCGACCTTCGACCAGATCGTTCTCGATGCGCACAAGCTCCACGTTGCCGTCAAGGTCACGGAAGAGCTGCTCTATGACAATGCCTTCAAACTCGAAAGCTACCTCATCGAGCAGTTCGGCAAGGCGCTCGGCAATGCCGAAGAGGATGCCTTCCTCAATGGCGACGGCGTGCATAAGCCGAAGGGGCTTCTTGCTACGGGGCAGACTTCCCTCACCACAGCGGCGGCCGACATCAAGGCGGACGAACTTGTGACGCTCGTCTACAGCCTCAAGCGTCCCTACCGCAAGAATGCGGCGTTCCTCATCAACGATCAGACGCTTGCAAGCATCCGCAAGCTCAAGGACAACAACGGCGCCTATCTGTGGCAGCCCTCGTACCAGATGGGCGAACCCGACCGCCTGCTCGGCTATCCCGTCCACACATCGGCATATATGCCGACAGCTGCGGCAGGGAAGATCGCACTTGCTTTCGGCGACTACGCCTACTACAACATCGGCGATCGCGGCACGCGCTCTTTGCAGGAACTCAAGGAGCTTTTCGCGGGGAACGGCATGGTGGCGTACCTTATGAAGGAGCGCGTCGACGGAAAGCTTGTTCTGGCAGAAGCCGTGCAGCTGCTGAAGATCAAGGGATAAGGAAGAGAAGCCGCTACATCAATGGGTGCAGCGGCTTTTTCTATGCTGAAAGGAGATGCGTCTATATGCTTGTATCGCTCGAAGAAATCAAGGGCTATCTGCGCATCGACTCGGATGCCGAAGACAGCCTACTCACATCCCTTGCAGATACAGCAGAGCAGCTTTCCTTGGCGATTCTGCGTGCCAAGTCGTGGAAAGAAGTCAAGAAGCAGGAAGCGGCAAGGACAGCGGTGATGTATGCCGTCGCGTATCTCTATGAGCATCGCGAGGAGGCTGACCATCGGAAGCTCGCACTGACGCTTCGGGCGTTGCTTTTCGGAGAGCGAAAGGAGAGTTTCTGATGTACGTCAATGTCAGTGAACTTCGCCATCGCATCGTGGTATTGCGACCGCGAGATGCGCCCGACGAGGCGGGCAATCTTGTCGAACAGAGCCGTGATGCGTACTGTGCGTGCTGGGCGAAGGTGCTGCCGTTCGCGGCGAAAATCTCGGACGGGTATGCCGAGCAGGTCAAAGAAGTCGAGTATCGCGTGGTCATGCGCTACCGGGAAGACATCCGAGATACGGACTTCATCCGATGGGGAAACAAGACCTTGGCAATCAAAGCGCCGCCTTACGGCATGGACGGCAGGAAGCGTTGGCTTGTCATCGAGTGCAGGGAGTTGGTGGAAAATGAGCCGTGACTATATTTCTACACGCGAACTTTTGAACCGCATGGGCAAGGGCGCGATGGATGCGGCGAAAAGAGCCTTGGCAGAAGGCGCGGAAGCCGTCAAGACGGAAGCGAAAAGCCGCTGTCCCGTCTATCGGGGACGAGACAAGCGCGTCGTGCCGGGTGCGCTACGAGACTCCATCCACTGCGTCAAGCGCGGGGGCGGTACGTCGTGGCGCATCGTTGCCGACGCCCAAGCACCCGACGGCACAGCTTACGGCAAGCTCGTCGAGTTCAGTCCGAAGATCAACCAGCCGTTTCTCTATCCCGCGCTCGATGCTGAGCGGGACGCCATCAAGAAGAACATCGTCGAAGCCGTCAAGGCTGCATTGCGGAGGGAAGGAAAATGAGCATAGCCAGCAAGGTCTACCAGGCATTGGCGGCATCGAAGCCGCTTTGTCGCCTCCTGCACAAAGACCGCAGGGGATGCGGCATCTACCATGGGCGAAGCCCCGATGCAGGGAGTTATCCCATCCTCGTGTATTCCGTTATCTCTGATGTGCCCGCTCTTTCCGCAGATGGCTGTGAGATGGAGCGGCGCGTGACCGTGCGTCTGCACATTCTCACGAAGGACGGCGCATACGAGAGAATCGAGGATGCCGCGAGGAAGGTTATGGACAGCATCGGCTTTCGCCGTTATCAGTCGATGGAGCTGGCGGAAAAGCACGCTTTTGTGAAAATCATGGATTTCAAAACAGGAACAGGAGTTGAGGAATAATGCCAAGTCCAAGCATAACAGCGCCCGCCGCCAATCTCACGAGTGGGCAGTTCATCAATGTGGAAAAGCTGCATATCGCCAAGATGCTGACAGATGTGCCGAACGGCACGGCGACGTATGAACCTCCCATCAGTCTGGGCAAGATTCTGCGAAAAGTGGACATCAAGCCCAAGACGAGCCAGGCGGAACTTTTCGCCGATGGGCAGTCCGTCGACACGGCGGCGAATACCGCCTCGTATGACCTGACCTTCGATACGTCGGCATTGCCGCTAGAATATGTCGCCTATCTTTTCGGGCACAAGATTGACAAGGGCGTCATGACAGCGAACAAGGACGACGTGCCGCCGTATTTCGCTGTCATGTTCCAGTCGGACAAGAGGAACGGCAAGAAGAGGTTCACCAAATTTTTCAAAGTCCAATTTGTCGAGCCTTCGGAATCGGGCAACACGAAGGAAGAGAACATCAAGTACGACACGCCGACCATCTCGGCGAAGGCGATCTACCGCCTGTCGGACGGGCAGTCGTACGCGAAAGCCGATGAGGAGGCGACAGGATTCATTGCCGAAACCGGAACAAAGTGGTACGAAAGTGTATAAGGAAAGGCGGGGAAAACTCTGATGGAAACACCAACCATCACGCTCTACGGCAAAACGTATGCGCCGAAGCCTCCCAAGATGAAGGTGTGGCGCAGGTTTCTTGCCTTCTTCGACGAGGACAAGAAGAACCTCAGCGTCGAGGAGTTCCTCGATGCGGAAATCGACCTCATCCTGCTCGCCTTTGACCGCGAGGAAGTGACAAAGGAAGCCATCGACGACAACATCGAGGTCGCGGACATCGTGCCTCTGACGCGGGAGCTTTTCCGTTGGATTCAATCGCTGACGTTTCAGAAACTCGTGAAACTCCCAAACGACGAGGCGGGGAAGGCATAACACTTTCCCCGTATCAGAGCATCCTGCGCTACTACGAGCGCCTGCAGTCCTCCTATGGCTGGACGATGCAGGAGGTCGACGCTCATGAGATCGCCTTTCTCTTAGATCAGCTTATTGCAATGGTTGAAATCAAGGAGGACAGGCAGAGAATTTTCATTGACGATGTGATGTAAATGGCAAGAGGACAGAAAATCGACGAGCTGTATATCAGCTTAGGACTCGACATCGCACGCCTGCAGCTCGACTTCGATACGGCGGGGCGCACGGTGTCCGAGACGATTTCAAGGCTCAACAGCAGGAGCAATCAGCTGAAACTCAAGATGGACGTCGACCTCGCCAAGCTCGACGGCGCGGGGACGGAGCTTGACAAGATCAAGGTCAAGTATGAAGCCATCAACCGCCAGCTGGACATCCAACGAAAGAAAGAAGAAATCCTCGCCAACGTGCTCAAGGGTGTGCAGAAAGCGGACAAGGACGGCGCACGCACGCGCTATGCCGAAACGAATCTCCTCAAACAGCAGCGTCAGGTCGCACAGTTGGAAGCAGAGCTTAGAAAGCTCAATGCCGAGATGAAGACGACGGGTAGCCGTGCAAAGGCGATGGGGCAGAAACTCTCGGCGGGCTTTTCAGCGGCCAAAGGAGGCGTTCACAGCCTGTCGGAAGGCGTGTCCATTTTGAACGCCAAGACAGCGGCTCTTATGGCAGTATTCACGTCGGGTGCGGGATTGTTCAACATCACGCACGACGCGATGCAGGCAGGCGAGGGTATCTACCGTCTGACGAAACGCCTGCACACGACGACGGCGGAAGCCGCACAGATGAGCCGCGTGTTTAGTTTGGCAGGAACAAACATCGACTCACTCGTGCCGCTCTTTGCAAGGCTCGACCGACAGGTGGAGTCGGCAGGGACAAAGGGCAATATGACGACCGAAGCCTTGAACCGCTTTGGCATCGCGCTGACGGATGAAAAAGGCAATCTCTTGGGGCTAAACGAGCAGCTGGAACGTCTCGCCAAAGGCTACAGAAGCGCTGCCGATGCCGGAATGGAAGAAGCCTTTACCGCTGAAGTCCTTGGCGCAAGGGGCGCCGCGCTCATCCCAGTCTTGGAGCAATACGACGACCTTATGGAAGTCGCATCGCATGTCAAGACGACGGGGCTGCTCAATCCAGAAGAAGCTCATCAGGCATATCTCAAATGGCGCGAGATGGAGATGGAAGCGGGGCAGCTCAAGCTCGCCCTCGGTTCTGCGCTCCTTCCTGTTGCAGAAGACCTGATGCCCAACGTCATAGACCGCTTCCAAGACCTCATCGGCTGCATCCAGGACAACAAGGAATCCATCGAGGAGCTTGCTGATGTAGTTGATGCTTTTGCCCGCGCCTCGGTCGATGTCCTCGATGGCGTGGCAGACGCCATGGAGAGCATCGGTGTCAATGCGAAATCCGTCAAGGAAACATTGCACGATATTGGCACGTTTGCCAAGCACGGCGGCATCAAGACCACGGTGGACGCGATGCTCGTCGGAGCCGGCACGGGTGCTGTGGCGGGAACGCTGGTAGAGCCGGGCGGCGGCACGCTCATCGGCGGCATCGGTGGCGCGATCGTTGGAGGCATAGGAGCTTATGAAGCTGCCACAAGCAGTCAGAAGTTCAAGGACTGGCAGGCGGCAGACGACGCGCTTAAAGCTGAGAAAAAGGCGGCGAAGGAAGCGGAAAAGGCGCTCCAAGACGAGAGCCGCGCACAGAAAGAAGGGGCGAAAGCGGCGAGAGAGAATGCCGCTGCCGTCCGCGCTGCCGCTAAGGCGAATGAGGACTTGAAAGAAAGCCTGTTCACGCTTTCGCACAGCGACCTTGAAAATGCGCTGCATGAAGCCGCCAGACAGGCGGAGAAGTTCCGTCAGTCGGGTGCAGATGCACAGATGGTTGAGGAATATCGGCTGCAGAAACAGGCGAAGATTTACGAGGATTTCCAGCGGAATGTAACGGATAAGGTAAACGCCATCCACCATACGGAATTGGAGAACCATCTCGCACAGATCGACGAGGAAGAGCGTGCCTATCGCCGTCAAGGCTTGGACAAGGTCAGCGCCGCCAACTGGGCAGAGGCGAGTAAGGCTCGCATCATGGAGCAGTGGGAGTCAGAGGTAGCCTCCAAGATTGATGCTATATGGAAGACTTCGTTGGAAAACCGTCTGGCGGATATCGAGCGCGAGAAAAAGGCATGGATGCAGAAGGGCTTGGACGAGGTGAAGGCTGCGAAATGGGCGGAGAAGGAAAAGCTCGATGCCCGAAGGAATGCCGCTATGGAAGCTCTCAAGAGCCAGAAGAAGGAATTAGAGGCATTTAGAAAAGGCGGCACAAGCGGACTTCTCGACTACCTGCGCGAATCGAATGGGCTGACAAAGGACGACTTGAATTTTCGCCCCGAAGAGCTTGTTCGGTTTCAACGAGCGAGGCGGACGGCCTTGGAGGACATTCTGCCAAATTTCGCACCAAGGCGGGAAAGAGAGCCAGGAGAAATCAAGATCACGCTCGGCAATGAAGTGATGGAACGCCTTGCAGGAACGCTTGAAAGCGGCATGACGCAGAAGGTTATGGACAGGCTCAATATTGCTCCGACGGTGAATTTTCCAGAGCGGTGGAATCCTGCCGCATCGACCGCTAATATCGAAGTGCAGGTAAATATCGAAAATGCCGTGACACAGGATAACGAAGGTATGCGGCTCTTGGCTGATCATGTGGCAGACCGCATTCGTCCCGCTGTCGAGCGTGCTTTGGGAGGGGATTCCAATTCATATTCAAATTGGTGATGTACGGACGCTCGAAGCGGAGAACTGGCAAGTGCTTCCCGACGACCGTCAGCGCATGGTGGAAATCGTCGGCGGCACCGTCGTGCAGGATTTCGGACACGTCGCTCAAGGCGACCGCATCTCCTGCACGGCTACTGTACTTTCTGCCGACTGGGAGAAAATCAAGAGATACTGGGACGAGCGTGAGAAAGTGGACGTTACGGACGAAGCGGGGAATGTCTGGCGCAATCTGCGCGTGACGGTCAAGGCTTATGCTTATGTGCCGCACTTTTCTAAGGCGTATAAGCTCACACTGGAATTTTGGAGGGTATGACTATGGCGAACAAGCTGCACATCTATATGAACAATCCTACGAGCCGCATGAAGGACGGCACGGAAGCAAGCACGGATACGGAGACCTCGCCCATCGCAGTTCTGCTGGATGCGGCGAAGGAAGAGGAGAAAGCCGTCAAATGCGCTGTGCGCTGCGACTCCGGCTACAAGGTCGAAGGTGCGGTCACGATCAAGTTCGTAGGCGCAAATGCCGCAAAATGGAAAGCCGCTGCGGACAACAACTACACGGCAGATACGGTCTTGGCATCTGCTGACTGGAAAGACACAATCGCCCTGCAAAGCGTCGGCGAGGGCAACGTCATCTTCTGGGTTAAGGCGATGAGCACGTCAGATGAAAGTCCGAAGAATGACACCACCGTTGACGTTCAGGCGGAAGGGCTGATCGTAGAAGTCTGAGGAGGCGATGGTATGGCGTTTAAATATATCAATCCGGGATATGCCAATCTGCTCGATACCGACACAGGAAAGACGGTGGAGGGAGAAAAGTACAGCAAGAGTGGCGTATCTTTCTGGCAGCCTGCGGAGAAGCGCGGCATCGTGCTCGCCGAAGCGGTGACGGAGCTTTACGGCAAGTTTGACGTGTACCTGCACCGTGAAAGCGATTCTGGCAAGGATAATTTCGAGGTCAGGGTTGCACTCGCCGGGTGGCATGGCGCAAGGATTTCAAAAAGATACGACGATTGGTACGTCAGCGGAACCTTGGATGCGAGTTCTATCGTTAGAGTGACAGGGAGTACGGATTATCAAGACTTCAAGGAAAGCTCGCACCTCAAACTGGATGACGTCAATACGCTGTATTTTCACGTCAAATATAAACCGGGCACTCGCGAAGGTTCTGTAACCCTCATAGTGAATGGAGCAGAGATTGGTACAGGGTCATACGAGGGGGATGGCGTCTTCCAAGAAAGCAAGGTGCTGGAAATTGTGAGCACTGCTAGACATGGGTTGATCTCCAACATCATCCTGTCGGATCGGGAAATCGATCCGAGGGAGCAGGTCGTCATGCTGCCGAGTATGATCGCCGAGACGACGATGGCAGACTCCGGCGACGGCATTTATACAGCGACGGCAGCGGGGCAGATTCTTCTGCAGACAGCGGATACGACGGCATTGGCTGCAGCCTATGGCGAAGAATCTCAGGTGACGGGCATCGCGCTCGTCGGCAATCCCGCCTATCGGACGGCAGAAGGGCTTTGCGCCCTTACGGCACTTGAGAAAAACGGCGAGACCGTTACGGAATTCGGCAGGCACATTCTGAAAGGTCAGCCGACAGGCGCTATTGTGGACAGTCGTGCCGTTTCTTTGCGTTTGGCAGAATTGACGGGGAGAAAGTTTGGCTGGAAAGCGGGGGAATGAGATGAATGCCTCGCTGAAACCGCAGATTTTCATTTCGTGGATTCCCTACGGCAAGGAAAGCCTTCGTCCTCAAATCTGGGTCACGATCATTACTGCGCCCAAGCACAAGGAAACGGTGCGTGTCGATACCAAGCGCCAAGTTGCTGAAACAGCTGAAGCAAGAGCAGACAGTCAAAGGCAGGTTTGCAGTACCAACTGCATTGCCGCAGATACAAGGCGCACGGTCACTTCTTCTGACATCGACTGGACGAGCGCCAAACTCCTGCGGCGTGTTGCACAAAGAAATACCGCTTCTGCCGCCACGCGAAGATGCGTCGGCGGCATTTATGTATCTGTTCGCTGCGATACCTACCGCACGCTCTCGCCGAACTACTGCATCTCGCGCGGAGCAACGGAGCGTGAAGTCGTCAGAAGCGAGACGGTTCGTGGAGACACAAAGCGCACACCGGGGATGGGGAATCGTGCGGCGGCGAAAACGCAGCGCAGACTCGGCAGGGGAAATGTCGCCAAAGCCGCCTTGCGCCGTACTGTCGTGGCGCGAGTGCGCGTTCGCTTCGACACCTTGCTTCGCATTCCTCATGTGTTCGAATATGTCACGTCATCGCATGGAAGAAGAAACAAGCGAAGCAAGCGTGCCGTATCACAGATCGCCGACAACTTCCGTGCCCATGGCATCCGCTCCTTTGCCGTCACACTCGGCGAGATGACGCTCTCCGACAATTTTCAGATGGAGACAGCACAGCCGCTCGCCATCGGCGATGCCGTGCGCGGTCGGCTCTTAGATTATCGCTTCTCATTTTTGGTGGAAGAAGCACTCCAACGGGACTTGCTCCAAACGGTGAAAGGCGCGTACAGCAAGGATGCGACGCTCTACTCCGCCATTCGCATCTTCGTGAAAGAAGCGCAAGCTTCTTATTACGCGCAGTCCATCGCCGCCGCGCTCGGCTTGCAGCTCCATTGGGCGTGCGACGATTTCACGCCGTCGCAGAACTTTGAGGACAGCGGCATGACATACCAAGACTTCATCTCCGCGCTTTTTGGCTGGACGGCGAAACTGCCGCAAAGGCAGGTCAATGTGTTTATCCGCGAAGATACGCTGCATATCGTTCAGCGCGGCAGAGAGGAATCCGTCCTCGACATCACAGACTGGCCGCACAGTCGTCCGACGGTGGAGCGTCGTCTTGTGCGCTCCTTGTGGCACAGCGGCCACGCTTCCGAGACGGCAGGCAATGCCTACAACGAGGAAGATACCGAGCCAGTCCCCTTTACGGGAACAATCTCTTGGGAAGAAATGAGCCGCACCTACCACAACGGCTTTCTGACGAGCGAAACGAATGAGAAAGGCACGACCGAATACACCTACCATGGCGAATATCTGACGAGCAAGCAGACGCACAATAAGGACGGCTCCACAAGCCGCACGGAATACACCTACGCCGAAACCGAGCGTGATGTGTATCTTGTCAAGGAATGGGAACGCACGACAGAGTCAATCAACGATGGGAAGAAGCATACGGAATACGACTGGACGGACTGGAACAACGAGCGCGGCACAGAGCGCATCACCTACCACGCGCCCCTGGGCTATGGCTGGTACGCGACGACCGTCTATGTCGACGGCAATCTCGAAGGAAGCACGCTCTCCCAAGGCAAGCCCGGCGGCAAGGCGAGCCGCTTCACGGTCGAGCAGTCCAATCTGAGCCTAGGATCGCGTTACTCAGGCGACGACGATGATGCACCCTTCGCCTCGCTGATTGATACGGAGTTTCCCGTTAAGGGCGAAGCGTACCTCAAAGAACTGACACAGGCAATTCTCTGGCTCAACCGCAAGACGCAGGAAACCGTCACCTTAGAAGTCTACGCGAACATTCAAGACGGTGTGCCGGATGTCGGGCATATCGTCGATTTCACCGAGCGCATAAGATTCGAGGGGCAGGAATATTTCCTGCAGTCGAACGCCGTAGAGCTTACGCCGCGCTCCCTCAAGCAAACCATAAAGATGACGAGGTGGTATTGACTATGAACGGCGTGCAAGGATTGATGGATGCCCTGCGTAAGAGTGTCAAAGATACACGCGAGAGGCAAGAAGGCAAGGCGCAAAGAGGCGTGATTCAAGGCGGCAGGGTGCGCATCGGCGCTCGCTCCTATCCGTTCAAAGCCGTCGTCGACTGCAGCACGGAAGAAGGTTCGCTCGTCTGGGTGCAAATCTCCAAAGGCGGCACGGCGATCATCTTGGGAGCGTGAGAATATGCACAGGGCAAGAGTGAGTACTGTGGTGGGCAAGAAAGTTCTCGCCGAAGGGAAGTGGCTCACCGTCATCGGCAATCGAAGCGTCCACAGTGGCGATTGGGTATGGACGGACGGTCGCTGCATCTATGGACATGAATCCGCAGGCGGCAGTGCGCCCGTGCTCGGTAAAAGAAGGGAAAGCGGTGTTCCCGTCTATGTCGGTGCAAGGCACTGCCTCTATCAAAGAGGAGCGTTGCGAAATCTGCATGTTGACTATGAATACAGAGGGCTTCTTTATCTGGGGGCGCATGCCGCACATCTTCTGCCGCATCCGTATCCGCAGAGAAAGCAGCAGCTTCTTGATGCAGACATGGATGCAGCCGGGAATATTTTTACGCTTACGGGCGTTTATTGGACATTGGATGAAGACGGGATGTGGCCGGGGCCTCTGGGCGCTGTCCGTGTGGAAAAGAATGGGAAAGAAATCGCCGCGCACGATCTCAGGCCGTATTATGAGATGTTCAAACTGCCGCACTACACAAGCATCGTCACTGGAGGCGGACATATAGACTGCGAAGGGAACTGGGGCTTCTATTTGGAAATCGACGCATCCTCAGACGGCAGATATAACGAGAAGAGACCCGGCACAGAATTAACCAACACGGTGTATTATGTGGATTCTGGAGGTGCGCGTCAGTTGTTCCATGACTATGCACGCCTGAACGAAAAGGGGTTCATACGGAAAAGTGAAAAACACACGGGCGCGCGAGGAAAGAAGTTCCCAATCCACGACGGCTACTACTACATGTGGAACCAATACGCGCCGACGGGCGCTAACTTCTTGTCCCGTCCCGAACGCATCATACTGACCATTTTCACACCGACAGGAGATAAAATCCTCACCGGGTGCTTCCGTCTTGGCACGCGCTTTACGATTCTCCGCATCGGGGACGGGCAGTATCTGCTTGGCGTGCATTCCGTAACCACGCAGACGCTTTCCATGTTCACCACAGGAGAGGATCAAGTTCCGGAGGTATATCCTCCCGAGTGGGGATGGGACGTCGTTCATCCTTTCGAGAACGGACTGTACCTATGCAAAGACGGGCTGCTGCAAAAGCTGACGGAGGGTGATTGCGACACGTTCCGCTTCCGTCGTGTGCGGGACGTAAAGACATGGGAAAAGACGTTGAAAAATGCAATTCAAGGGGGCAAAACGTAATGGAAAACCTTATGAACCTTCGCTGGTGGTCGGCGTGCATCGGTGTGCTTGTCGGCGAGTTTCTAGGCGACTTCGACCATCTGCTCTACGCACTGGTCGTATTCATCGCTGTAGATTACATCACGGGCGTCCTCTGCGCCGTATTGGACAAGAACCTGTCGAGCGAGATAGGCTTTCAGGGCATCGTGCGGAAAGTGGCCATCTTCTTGCTCGTCGGCGTGGCAAACGTGCTCGACGTCCATATCATCGGCAGCGGCTGCGTCCTGCGTTCGGCGGTAATCTTCTTCTACTTGTCGAACGAGGGTATCTCAATTGTAGGACATGCAGCGAGAATGGGGCTTCCCGTACCGAAGAAGCTGCAGGAAGCCATGAAGGAGATACGGGAAAAGCAGATGCTCGGATAAAGGAACGAAGCCCGGTGGAGGAATCCTGCCGGGCTTATTTTTTTGCCCAAAATCCATGAAGTTTCACCTTTGCCGTGGCTCTCTTATAGAGGTGATTTTATGGAGACATCCGCTGAAAATTCGGTTTTCTGTCCTTTCAATAGTAGAAGGGGGACAGCAGCATGACAGAAGAGCAAAAGAAGCAAATCAAAGACCTTCGCGGGAAGGGCGAGGGCTAAAAGAAAATCGCACAGGAAATCGGTTTATCCGAGAACACTGTGAAGTCCTTCTGCCGTCGGGTGCTCGTACAAAAGCAGGAAGTGGCTGCGCCCATAAAGTCTGTTTCGGTTTGCGAATGCTGCGGCAAGCCGATAGAGCAGATTCCCGGCAGGAAGAAACGGCGGTTCTGCTCCGACACCTGCCGCCAGAAGTGGTGGAACAGCCATCTTCATCTTGTGCAGAGGAAAGCCGTCTATCGGCTGAAGTGCCATCATTGCGGCAGAATCTTCGAGATTTACGGCAACAGCCGCAGGAAATACTGCTCTCATGCGTGCTATATCGCCGAGCGGTTTGGCGGATGCACGAGTACAGGAACTCGGAGGTGATCGCCTGTGACAAAGGAACAGTTTCAGCGCGAGAAAATGTACCAGGCCACGATGGGCATGGTGCGCCGTATGTGTTCCGAGGGGCTGATCTCCCAAGCCGAGTATGGACAAATGGAGCAAATCTTCCTCGAAAAATATAAACCGCTGATTGGCTCAGTATATGCGGAAATACCGTTGACTCCTTGCCCGAGTTGAGGGATATATGGTGAAGGGTGATACAATTGAAGATTACACGCATAGAACCGACCGTGGCGACACTTACGCCCAAAAAGAAAGTGGCAGCTTACGCTCGTGTTTCAATGGAATCGGACAGGCTGAACCATTCGCTCTCGGCACAGGTCAGCTACTACAGCAAGCTCATCCAGAACAATCCCGAATGGATATATGCCGGGGTGTACGCCGACAGCGGCATCTCCGGCGGTGGGATTCGCCGCCGGGCAGAATTCAAGCGAATGGTCGAGGACTGCGATGCCGGGAAAATCGACATCGTTCTCTGCAAGAGCATTTCAAGATTTGCCAGAAACACGGTAGACCTGTTGGAAACCGTGCGGCACTTAAAATCTCTCGGCATCGACGTGTGGTTCGAGAAGGAGAACATCCAGTCGCTCTCGGCGGACGGAGAATTGATGCTCGGAATCTTGGCGGGATTTGCGGAAGAGGAGAGCCGCAGCCAATCCGACAATGCCAAGTGGTCGATTCAGAAGAAATTTGAGCGAGGGGAGCAATGGCACGCTGCTGCCTATGGCTACCGCTGGGACGGCAAGTCTTTCGTCATCTGCGAGGAAGAGGCAGAGGCCATCCGGGTGATTTACGACAATTTCCTCAAGGATATTCCGTTCAGTCAGACATCCCGCTGGCTGCAGAAACATGGCCATGCTTCATCCGTGCCGTTCATTCGCTACGCCTTGCGGAACATGGTCTATGCTGGCGATGTCCTTCTGCAGCGCTACATCACGGAAAATCCTCGGACGCACAGAATCATCGAGAACAAGGGGCAGTTGCCGCGCTACTACATTACGGACAATCACCCTGCCATCATCGACCGAGAGACGTTTGAGAAGGTGCAAAAGAAAATCCAGGACAGCTACGACTTCAATCCGGCGGCGCATCGCATCGTAAAGCCCAGCTGCTTCTCAGCGAAAATCATCTGCGGCAAATGTGGAGCACACTTTGTCAAGGGAGCGACCAGAACCAACGGACATGACGGCTTGCAGGAACATTGGTTTTGCTACGACAAAATCCGCAAGCGGACGTGCGATGCGAGGAACATCCGAGGGTATCGGCTGCGGGAGGCTTCCTGCGAGGTGCTGGGACTGACGGAATTTGACGAGAATGTGTTTGCCAAGACCGTAGAGAAAATCCGCACCACCGATACGGACGTGTTGGAATTCCACTTCTACGATAGCACGGTCAAGACGGCGAGAATCCACTATTTCGATCAGGCGGAAAAGAAGTACACCGACCCGCATAAGAAGCCCTTCGGCTACCGATGGTCAAACGAGCAAGGCTATGTGCTTGTTCCCAAAGAAGCCGAGGCGGTTCAGCTGATATTCCAATACTATCTCGACGGTTGGCAAATCACCGACATCTCACGAAAACTGGAAGCCGACGGCTATGGCAGCATTCGCGGGAAAATATCGCGCAAGCTGATCGCCTACACATTGGACAGCGACTTTTACCTCGGCGTTCGGAGGATAAAGGCGCAATTCTCCGAGAGCGGACGGGAGGAAATTATCAAAAACGACCACGAGCCACTGGTGACGCAGGAGATGTTCGATGCCGTTCAAATGCGGCGGCGAGCTGAATACAAACGATGGAAAGGACGTGAGCGCGATGCGAAGTGTGACGGTCATCCCGGCCAGCATCCATAAATTCTCGGAAGTGCCGCTGGCAACTGCAGCCAAGCGGAAAGTCGCGGCGTATGCACGAGTTTCCACGGACAACGAAGACCAGAAGACATCTTACGCCGCCCAAGTGGATTATTACACCAACTACATCAAGAGCCGCTCGGACTGGGAGTTCGCAGGGATGTATTCGGATGAAGGCGTGACGGGAACCTCCATGAAAAAGCGTGAGGGATTCACCCGCATGGTGCAGGACGCTCTGGACGGCAAGATTCAGTTGATTGTCACGAAATCTGTATCGAGGTTCGCAAGAAACACGGTGGACAGCCTCACAACGATACGGAAACTCAAGGAACACGGCATCGAGGTCTACTTTGAAAAAGAGGCGATCTGGACATTTCAGGCCCGCGGCGAAATCCTCTTGACGATTCTTTCCAGCCTATCGCAGGAGGAAGCGAGGAGCATTTCCGAGAACGTCACATGGGGACTCAGGAAGAGGTTCGCAGACGGCAAGTTCTCCGTTGGCTACTCGCGCTTTCTCGGCTACGACAAGGGCGAGGACGGCAATCTCGCGATCAACGAGGAGCAGGCCAAGACCGTGCGGCTCATCTTCCGACTTTTCCTTGAGGGGATGACGGCTTGCCGAATTGCCAAGGAACTGGCCGCACGGCATATCTTGACGGTCACGGGCAAGGAGAAATGGAACGCCAAGACCATCCGGGGGGTTCTCGCCAACGAGAAATACACGGGCTGTGCGAGGATTCAAAAGACCTTCACGCCGGACTTCCTCACCAAGAAAGCCGTCAAGAACTGCGGACAAGTGCCAAGCTACTTCGTGGAACAGAGCCATCCTGCCATCATCGACCCTGCCGTATTCGAGATGGTGCAGAGAGAGATGGAGCGACGCACACGGGAAGGCGGGAGATACAGCGGCGTGAGTATTTTCTCGGGGAAAATCCGGTGCGGCGAGTGCGGCGGCTATTTTGGCACTAAAGTCTGGCACTCAACAGACAAGTACAGACGCGTCATCTACCGCTGCAACAACAAATATGACGGGCAGAAATGCCAAACGTCGCATGTGACGGAGGATGAAATCAAGGAAGCCTTCGTCACGGCATTCAATCGACTGGTAACGGAGCGGGAGGAGATTACCGCCAATGCCCGGCTCGTGCGACAGACGCTTTGCGATACGACGGCGCTCACGGGAGGAAAGAGCCAAGCTGCAGCAGGAACTTGCGGTATTGGTGGAGATGACGGAGAAATGCGTCCGAGAGAACGCCCGCATTGCACAGAATCAAGAGGAGTATCAGAAGCACTACGAGGGGCTTGTGGCGAGATATGATGCCGCCAAGGCTCGGTTTGACGAGGTGACGGAAATCCTCTCTGCCAAGGAAGCGCAGTCGGAGCGATTGGCGGTGTTCATCAAGTGCATCAAGGAACAGAGTGCGCCTGTGGCAGAGTTCGACAGCCAGCTTTGGGCGAGCATGGTAGAGTGCGTGACCGTGGGCAAGGGCATGACGGTGGTGTTTCGGGATGGAACGGAAGTGAGCGTGTAGGGGGAGTCTCCTAGAATCTTAGCCCGAGGGAGAAGCCGCAGGTCGCGTCCGGCGTGTGGAATCCTTCGGGTTTTTCTATGGGCGCGGCAGCGAAAATATCGTAGGAAATATCGTTGACCGTTCCGCGAACACCGAGCGTTGCACCTGCGAGCACATGCCCGTTGTAGAGATCAGCGCCGTAGCCGTAGACGGCGCCGACATCAAGTCCGAGATAGAGTTCCGCCTTTTGCTTCGGGAACTTCGTCGCAAATTCATTTCTAAGATACCAGCCGTTCGTTCCCATCAGCGTGGTCTCGCCGTCAAAGCCGCGCACCGTGTAGCGGCCGCCCATACTAATCATATCCACGCCATAGAGCCTTTGCTCGTTCATCGTCCATTGCCCATGAAGAGACGTGGTGAAGGTCGCAGGGCGATGACCGAACGTAAACGGATGGATGTAATCCATATCAAAGAGCCATAGGCGATAGCGCGTCTTTGGTGCATCGGGATACGTTTTCTCCTCCTGTGCGCCCAGCCAACCGAGTCCGAAGCGATGCGCGATGCGGAAATAGAGCGTGTCCCGGTCGATGTAAAGCCGCTCCGCATAGCCGACCTCCAACGATGTCTGGTGCATCGCTTGGATGGGAAGCTCCACATCGTTGATGAAACTATGGGAATTGCGCTTCTTCAGACGAATATCCATGCTTGTCTTCATGCTCGACGAACGGTGCAGCACATAATCCCAGGAAACCGTCGAGATATTCGTATCGCCCGCGCTGATGAAATCGTAGGGACGGCTCTCCACCGTCTGATGATATTTCGAGCGCTGGTAAGAAAATGTAAACGTATGCGCCCCGTAGGGAATCGTGTAGCTGACATTATGCCCGCGAGTACCTTTCGCATAGCCGTCCTGTGCGCCGTCGAGATTCATGCCGACGCGCAGAATATCGTTCCTCTGAAATAGCTGGTCGATGCCGACATTGCCATAAAGCTGCAGCTTTCCCGTATCCTTGAGGCCAGAATCATCGAGGGAGATCGTGCCGTAGACATTCTTGCTGCGCATCACCGTGAGCACTAGGTCAGTCATTTGCGGCTCCTGTGCCGGCAGGAGTTTCACGGTAATATCCTGCGAAGGCAGACGCTTCGCCTGCTCAAGCCCTTGCTCGATATCGCGCACATTCAAGACATCGCCTGCACGAAACGGGAAGAGGTTGTAGGTATAGAGCGTATCACTGCCCTCCGCAAAGCGTACGGCATGAATGCGACCGATCTGCAAAACAAGGCGGAGCGTTCCTTCTGAGAGATTCTGCTCGGGGATGACGACGCGGCTTGTTGAAAAACCGCGCTGCATAAGCTCGTGATTCATTTTGCCGACGGCTTCATTGATCTCTTTAAGAGCAAGCTCGCGTCCTTCGTAGTCACGGGCGATATGACGTAGGAAATAGAACTTCCCGGATTCATTTTCAAGCACAACTTTGACGATGGGGAAACGAACCGTTTCATCGGCAGGGAGCGTTGAGGAAGGGAGAGGGGGCGTATCGACCTCCGTGCGCTCTTGATGCAGCCGCTCCTGCCGTGCAGCCTCCTGCGCCCGCGACTGGTCGAGCTGCTCCTGTTGCGAGAGCGGAGCAGCTTGGGCGGGAGAGACGGATAAGGGGAGGATGGCTGCTGCGAGCAGGAGGGCGGATGGGAGTTTGTTTGGGATCAAATGGATTCACCTCGAACTTCTTGGGTCGTAGCTTTATTCATCGAAGTCGTCGTCATCTTGGATAAAGCCTGTGTCCCAACCTCCGACATCTACGCGACACTTGTCGATGTAGAAACAGTCCATCGGGTAGTCTCGAAAGCCGGGCTTTTTGCTGTACATGATCAGTGCTCGTTCAGCTTTTTCTCTTGTTGAAAAAATGCCGAGCATCTTGAAGATATCAATGCCGCGTTCATTTTCATAGTAATGTCCCAATTCATAACAGTATTCCATACTCGTCACTCCTTTGCTTCCAGAATAATTTTGGCATATCGTACCAAGGCTCCGGATTCTTCAGAGAAGAATCTGCTTTTCGGTTTTTCGGATTTCCCGTGCTTTGCCAAGATTCTCTTGAGAAACTGCTTGGGACGCTCCCCTTTGCACATCTGTTCCTCGCTTGCCCAAAGGGGGATATCGCAGGAGATGTTCTGCGGGGTCATGCGGGCGATGAAGCCTTCCTGCCAGTAACAAGCATCGATTTCGTATTCAATCACGTGAAAACAAGAATACGGATAATCCCGGAAGCCTCCCAGCTTAAAGTATCTTGCTGCTTCATCCTGCGCATTTTTGCGGCTGCTGTAGATTCCGATTTTTTTTGCTTCTATGTTGTATCTGGCCAGATCATAAACATGCAGCAGCATATAGACGACAGCCGGCTTATTTGTTTTTTCCACCGCGATCCCCCCATTTCTTTAATCTGTTATAATCGCTACCTGGCCCTCTGTCATAATTCCCTTCGCCACAGCGCTCATCCATAACTCTTTTGGCAAATTCCTTTCCGCTTTCTCCGGGGTTCGGGCGTAATCCTTTCGCCCATGATGGCAGATCCGTCGATTTCTCCTTTTCAGACTTTCTCGTGAAGAATATGTTGTCATTCGGGAGATCCTTTGTCCATTCCTCTCTGAAAATGGACAAAGGATCTGTATAGGTTTCTCGGTTAGAGTCTGGTATGTAGGGATGAAGCATAAACGGGTATCCGGGAGTATCCCAAGGAGTCACTGTCGTTGAATCTAAGATGTAATGCCTAGTATTGTCTGTCGACGATGAAGTGGAATAGGATATTCCAAGTTTTTGCAAAACAGCTTCTAGTGCCGAATCTGCTCTCTCAAGTATGCAATGTCCGTTTTCCTCTATTTTGGCTAGAGCTTCTTTTGTATCTGTATTTTGGATATACTGTACTCCGCCGGAAAAAACAATAGCATAGCTTATTCGAGGTAATGCTTCCTCTAAGAGTTGAACAATTCTGGGCGACTGTGATGAAACGGCAGCGGCAACTGCAGCAACCGCTGCCGCATGATTGTTCTTCGTCCCGCTCGCAGCCGCACTTGCACCAGCCTCTGCATTGCCACCGATCGCCTTAGCCGCCGCAGCGCCTACAATCGTGCTGACAATCTGTGCGGTGCCAGGATCCTTGATCTTCTTGATTTCGCCAATGACAGCTTCGTTGACACCTGCGCCGATGACGCCAGAAGTAAAGCCGGCGCCTGTGATCTGGCTCATGATGCCGCCGATGATGGCATGGACGGCGACTTTTCGGCCGCTGCCGTCGTCGGGGAGGTTATGGGCGAGGCGGAAGGCTTCTTCACCGAAGGCTTTGGCCAGTTCCTGTTGCTCTTCAATTTTTTGCTTGTCAAAGATGCGCCCAAGCTCGTTCAAAGCGTTGTTCGTATCACGCTTGAGGGCAGAGATGTCCTGCGTGGGATTCTCGCGAATCTCAATCGTTCCCGGTGCTACGGCAGAAGTTGTCGTGCTGTTCACATCGCCCTTGGCAGGCATGGAAAGGCTGGGGGAGAGGCCTATGGTGTTATAGACCTTGTTCTTCTCTTGGCGGCTCATCTTGTCATAGCTGCCGTAGTGGTGATACTCGGCGCCTATGCTCTTTGCGCTGTAGTCCGCACCGTTCTCCAAATTGCTGAAAGAGAACGTCCCCGTGCTGAGGCGGTTCTTTCCCTCATCCGCTTCGCTTGCAATGACCGCGCCCTTGAGGTCGGTGTTCTTTTCGACGTAGATGTCGAAGCCGCCTTTGCCTGCGAAGATGCCGGACTGGCCTCTCGCACTGCGGTAGTGGGAGTCAATCGTTCCTCGGCTCGCTGAAAGGCCGAACGTGGGCTTGGAGAATTTTCCCGCGCGAATATCCCACGAGAGATCGAAGCCTGCCGATGTGTTCTTCTCCTCGTAGGTTTCTTTTTCCTGCAAGGTCTCGATGTTGAGATTGCCGCCG
>NZ_ALNM01000049.1:0-27625 GCF_000292955.1 Selenomonas sp. CM52 | reverse complement strand
CAAACTCCTCATTGCCGATTCGATCTATTGAGGGTTGACACGAACGTGCAGAAGCGCAGTTCTACCTGCATAAAACGAACTGCTGGGAATGGGAGGATGGATGACGGACTTAATTGCGGACGTAATGTTCCAGGAATCACGCGTCAGACCAATGCACTCTCATTCTACAGCTTAGGTAATGAGGTAGACAAGGAGCGGTCGCGTACCGCTTCCCTGATCTATAAATCTATTGTAATAGGAAGCACGAATAAATGCAGCACTTCCCTAAGGAATCGCACGACAGAAAACATATTTCATTGCTATGCAATTGACAAATTCGCGATTTCCTTATAAGCTACACGCACAAACGTCCACTTTGTGGACAAAAGTGCGCCGCCCTTACAGAAACCTAGCCAATCAGTCTGCGCCCTTCGGGCTTGACTTCTTGGGGTTTCATGGTAATATAAATACATATATAAACTGTATGAAAAGAGGTATACCCTTATGAAAATTTCCGCCAAAGGGCGCTACGGACTGGCTGCCATGGCGTTCCTCGCGCGAATCGGCCAGGCGAACAGCCCGACGACGATCCTCACAATCTCTGAGAACCTCGGCATATCCAAGATCTACCTGGAGCAGGTATTCTCCCTTCTGAAGCACGCGCGGCTCGTGACCTCAAGCAAAGGTTCGCAGGGCGGCTACCATCTCGCTCGCGCGGCGCAGGAGATCACGGCGTGGGACGTACTCGCCGCCATCGAACTGCCGCTGACGGAGAAGGCAGGGCCTGCGACAGGAGATGCACAGGAGGATCTTGAACAGGCGTTGACGAACTGCGTCTACGATCCTCTGGACGCCGCCATACGAAAAGCACTTCAAGGCGTGAACCTCTGCGCCATCCTCGAAGAAGCCGACCGACAAAAGTCTCAGGAAAACATCATGTATTTTATCTAAGCGCAAAATTTTCTTTTTCCACTCAAGTATATTCGGTGTTCCTCTATTACTCGCCTTCCTTTATCTTCCATTGTTTTTAGGACTTTTCAGCGGGAAACAGAAAAACCTTGCAATTTTTGTCCGATGGTGTATAATGGGCGTGAGATTCGGAAGAACGGTGTTTCGTTCTTCCCGTCTTGTTTCGAGGAAGTCCTTCAAATGGATTTCCGGTACGGTTGCAACACCGCTGGAGGGATTTTTATGACGATTGACAATGTCACCGTCATCATCGAGAGCGGCGCTCTTTCTGCTAAGGAAGCGGAGCGCTACATCCGTAAAATCCAAAGGCACTCGAAAGGTCGCACGCTCAAGCGTGTTTCATTCAGGTTGGCTGACGGGCATTTGGATTTGCGCTATGCATTCGAGGGTATCCCCTTCGAGCGCATCCGCCGCATCTCGCATGAGACGCCAAAAGAGCGCAAGGCTGTCTGACCACCGCCGAATCGCACGAAAAAAAGCCGCTGTCGAGGAAACCCGACAGCGGCTTTTTCATTATGTGCAGTTCCTGAACGCCAGGGGGCGCTCAGTCGTCCACGCCGACCATGACGGAAGTCGCCTTAATGACGGCGTAGGCTTCCTTGCCGATCACAAGGCCAAGCCGCTCGACGGACCCCATGCTGATGGTCGCCGTGACGACGTTGCCGCCTGCGATCTCGATGCCGACGATGGCATTGACCGCACCTTTCTCGATGGATACAACCTTGCCCTTGAACTGATTTCTTGCACTGAGCTTCATTTTCTCACTTCTCCTTCACAAATAGACAAAATCCTTCCCTCTGCACTGAACCTTAAAAGAGCGCAGTCAATGCAGTGGTCAGACCGAAGACGATTCCCGGAGAGTTGGCGATGACGATCGGCCAATCGCGCTGCTGCTTGAAGAAGCCGTACGCCACCCAGATCGTGCAGTTGATGAACGCGACGAACGGCTGAATCCAATCGCCCGGATGTCCGGACAGATTGCCGATGATCTGCGGGATATAGGAGACATACATGCACACGGACAGAATGGATCCGATCGTTCCGACGACCTTCATCTTATCCTGCACGGCGCTCTTCCCGAGATTGGCAGCCTTCTTCTCCACATGCTCTGACTCGGACTCCATTTTTTTCAGCGGTGTTTCCATTAGGTAAACTTCCTTCCTAAAATATTACAAGTATCGCTTCGCTGCTCATACTAAAAGAGTGCCCGCCAAAAGTCAAGAGACAATCTCAAAATCTTTCCGTTGGTATTTTAGCGTGAAAATCCAAGAGCTCAAGCCGAAGGCGCAGACCGATTGGCGAACTTTCCTTAACCGAAAATGACCTGATGCACGCCAATCTCCTCGATCAGACCCGCCTCATCCACCGTGAAACTCACGTTTCTCGCCTCATCGAACCAATATACATGCTTCGAACCGCTCACCTCGCCCCTGCCGTACATCGCTTCGACCTCCTCGAAGGCGTCTCCGATGCGAAAGCCCGACGGTGTACGAAAATCCGTACTCCTGCATTCGATGAAAACGATGGGCGCCTCACCCGGCGGGCGCTTGTCACTCTTCTGCATCTCGCCGCAGAACGTGATTTCAGGGTACTTGTAATATACGAGCCGTAAGGATTCGATTGCTTTTTCCTCCTCGTCGAAGCCGCTGCCCAAAAAATCCTCGGCATATTGAAGCGGCATTCCGACGCCAAACTCGATCACGCCCGCCCCGTCCCCGCCTACGGCGTCACAGAGCAGCCCCCATTCGGAATCGGGCATCGTATGTGCGCTCGCCGTACCGCCGGCGAAGACAAGAGCGGCGAGCAGCAGCGCAGCGCAGGAAATGGCCTGGAACAGATGTTTCATTTTTCAAGCCCTCCTTTAGGAATCACTCCATACAGGCAAGATGCCGCTCTATCTTCATACATCGCCCGCTATAATAGTGATTTTCGTGATGCGATCCGCATCATCGACGGTGAAGCTCACGCTCCGATAGGATGGAAGCGTATAGATGCGCTCGCCCGGGGCATATTTCGACACTTCGCCCTCGCCGTACATCGCCGCGACGTCCGCATAGTTGCCGCCGACGCGAAAGCCTGACGGCGTATGGAAGTACGGGCTTTGGCACTCGATGCTTCTGACCGGGATCTCACCTGTCGGCCGCGAATCGTTCCTGCCGACGGTCGCACCGAATGCGATGTTGCCATACGTATAGCGCACGATGCGAAACTCATAACATTTATCCTGCAATTCAAAATCGCTGCCCAAGACAGCCTCGACCTCGTCGAGCGACATGCCGCATTGGAATTCGACCGTGATATCCATGCTCCCTTGCGCACGCGGATAGAGAAGCACAGCCTCGGAATCAGGCATCGTATGCGCACTCGCGACGCTGCCCGCAAGGACGCTGCCTGCGAGCACCAAAGCACAGGCGAAAAAGAACCGGAACACGTTTTTCATTTTCCTCATCTCCTCCTTGTTTCCCAAAAAGTTTCAAGCAGGACTTTCTTCGCTCGCTTCATATTATATATTATACTATAGGAACGTCTCTTTGTGACCCGTATAAAATGACCTATCAGAGAAATTTCCTCAAAGAAAACAAACGCCCATTCCTAAAGAATCCGTTCTTGACTAACTCTGTAACATCGCATATAATAGGAAAAGTTATCGTGCTGTGCACGTTTTCTAAGCATTTCGGAGGGGGATTTTCATGATTTTCAGCAAGAAGAGCCTGCGGCTCGCCTGCGCCGTTCTCGGAGCGACGCTCTTGAGCAGCGTCTTTGCGGGCTGCGGCTCGAAGGAGTCGGGCGATACGATCAAGGTCGGCGCGAACTTCGAGCTTACGGGCAACGTCGCGAACTACGGCAACGCCACGATCGAGGGGCTTCAGCTCGCGATCGACGAGGCGAACGAGGCCGGCGGCATCAATGGCAAGAAGATCGAGCTTGTTTCCGTCGACGACAAGTCGGAAGCGGCAGAGTCGATCAATGCGGCGACGAAGCTCATCTCTGACGACGACGTCAAGGTCATCGTCGGCCCTGCGACGACGGGTCTCGTGCTCGCCGAGACGCAGACGGCGACGGACGCGAAGGTGCCGATCATCGCACCGTGCGCGACGAGTCCCGAGGCGACGGTGGAGAACGGCAAGGTCAAGCCCTACGTCTTCCGCAGCTGCTTCATCGATCCGCAGCAGGGCGAAGTGATGGCGACCTTCGCCGCGAAGGAGCTCAAGGCGAAGACGGCAGTCATCTACGTCGACAACAGCTCGGACTACTCGAAGAACCTCGCGAAGGTGTTCAAGGAGAAGTTCGAAGCGGCGGGCGGCAAGGTCGTCATGGAAGAAGCCTTCCTGCAGAAGGATCAGGACTTCAAGGCGACGCTCACGAAGCTCAAGACGGCGAACGCTGACGTCATGTTCGTGCCTGCTTACTACGAGGAAGTCGGCAAGATCGTCAAGCAGGCGCGTGAGATGGGCATCAATTCTGCGATCCTCGGCACGGACGGCTGGGACGACACGAAGGTCGTCGACATCGCCGGCGCGGACGCGCTGAACAACACCTTCTTCAGCACGCATTACTCGGAGAAGGACGCCGAGGTGCAGGGCTTCATCGAAGCGTACAAGAAGAAGTACAACCGTGCACCGAACGTCTTCGCGGCTCTCGGCTACGATGCGGGCAAGATGCTCGTCGATGCTCTGAAGCGTGCAGGCAGCGGCGATACGGAAAAGATTCGCGAGGCGCTTGAGGCAACGAAAGATCTCAAGGTCGGTACGGGAACCATCTCTATGGATAAGAACCACAACCCGATCAAGACGGCGGTCATCCTTGAGATGAAGAACGGCGAAAAGGAACTCAAGGCGAAGATTGCGCCGGAGGGGAACTGATTAACTGATTCCACTTCCATGCAAGGGAAAAGGCCGCAGAGATGCGGCCTTTTCTATACTTTGATGAAAATTTCGTTTCACAAAAGAAAGGAGAAATCATGGAGCTTTCGGAGCAAATCGCCCAGCAGCTCATCAACGGCGTGTCGCTCGGCAGCATCTACGCCTTGATCGCGCTCGGCTATACCATGGTCTATGGTATCATCAAGCTCATCAACTTCGCGCACGGCGACATCTACATGGTCGGCGCATATCTCGGCTTCTTCGCCGTGACGAACCTCGGGCTTCCCATCGTGCCCGCGCTCATCCTCGCGATGATCATCACGGGACTCTTGGGCATCGTCATCGAGAAGCTCGCGTACAAGCCGCTGCGCCATGCGCCGCGCATCTCAGCGCTGATCTCGGCGATCGGCGTCTCGCTCTTCTTGGAGTACGCGATGATGTACTTCGTCTCGCCGACGCCGCGCACCTTCCCGCCGCTCTTTCAGGACGTGGCCTTCAGCGTCGGCTCTCTCGTCATCAACGGACAGCAGATGCTGATCCTCGGCATCACATGCTTCCTCATGGTCGTCCTGACCTACATCGTGCAGTACACGAAGATCGGCAAGGCGATGCGCGCCGCGTCCTATGATACCGAAACGGCGCAGCTCATGGGCATCAATGCCGACCGCGTGATCTCCTTCACGTTCTGGATCGGCTCGTCGCTCGCGGCTGTCGCGGGCGTGCTCGTCGGCGTCTACTACAACTCGATCGATCCCCTCATGGGCATCATGCCCGGCATCAAGGCGTTCGTCGCCGCCGTACTCGGCGGCATCGGTATCCTGCCGGGTGCTGTCGCAGGCGGGCTCATCCTCGGCATCGTCGAGGCATTTGTCTCGGGCTTCGTCTCCTCGACGTTCCGCGATGCGGCGGCCTTCGCCATCTTGATCCTCGTCCTCCTCTTCAAACCTGCGGGGCTTTTCGGCAAGAACACCCGCGAGAAAGTGTAGGTGCGGCATGAATTTACGCAAGCAGGATCTCATCTTCTTCCTCTTCGGACTCGTCCTCTTTGCCGTTCTTCAGGGACTGATCACGGGGCGCGTCATCGGCTCTTTCTGGCAGCTGAATCTCCTGTTCCTCGGCATCAACATCATCCTGACGGCGAGCCTCAACCTCATCAACGGCTATACGGGACAGTTCTCGCTCGGCCATGCGGGATTCATGGCGGTCGGCGCCTATGTTGCCGCCATTCTGACGACGAACTTTCATGTGCCGTTTCCCCTCGCGCTCCTCGCAGGCGCAATCGCTGCAGCTTTCCTCGGCGTGCTCATCGGTCTGCCGACGCTGCGCCTTCGCGGCGACTACCTCGCCATTGCCACCTTGGGTCTCGGCGAAATCATCCGCGTCGTGCTCATCAACATCGACTACGTCGGCGGTGCTGCGGGCTTCAAAGGCATCGCGCGCGACACCAACTTCGCCTGGGTCTTCTTCGCCGTGTTCCTGACGCTGTTCTTCATCAAGAACTTCGTGAACTCCACGCACGGCCGCGCCTGCATCGCGATCCGAGAGGACGAGATCGCCGCCGAGGCCATGGGCATTCCGACGACGCGCTACAAGGTCATGGCGTTCGCCATCGGCGCAGGATTCGCAGGGCTCGGCGGCGGGCTCTTCGCGCATACGCTGACGTATCTGAACCCGACGTCTTTCACCTTCATGCAGTCCTTTTTCTTCCTCATCATGGTCGTCCTCGGCGGCATGGGCTCTCTGACCGGCTCTGTCGTCGGCGCGTTCTTCGTCACGATCCTGCAGGCGGCGCTCGCAAGCTGGCCCGAATTTCGCATGATCATCTTCGCCATCGCCCTGATCCTCTTCATGCTCTACCGCCCCAAGGGAATCTTCGGCTATGTGGAACTCACGGCGTTCGGCCCGTTGAAGCGCATCTTCGGCAAAGGAGGTCAGGCGAATGGCTGAATTACTGAAAGCGGACGGTCTCGCGCAAGTCTTCGGCGGCCTGCGCGCCGTGTCAAACTTCAACATGGTCATCGAAAAGGGCGAACTCATCGGCCTCATCGGGCCGAACGGCGCGGGCAAGACGACGGCGTTCAACATGATCACGGGCGTCTACCGTCCGACCGAAGGCGAGCTTACCTTCAACGGCAAGAGCATCGTCGGCAAGAAGCCCAGCGAGATCACGGCACGCGGCATCGCACGCACCTTCCAGAACATCCGCCTTTTCTCCGAGCTAAGCGTCCTTGAAAACGTCAAGATCGCCTACCACACGCGCACGAAGTACACGGTCGCCGAAGCCGTGCTTCGCCTTGGCAGGTATTTCAAAGAAGAGCGCGAAATAGAAGAGAAGGCGAAGAAGCTTCTCTCCATCTTTCACCTCGAAAAGCAGGCGCACGAACTCGCGAAAAACCTGCCCTACGGCGCACAGCGGCGTCTTGAGATCGCGCGCGCTCTCGCCGCGAAGCCCAAGCTCCTCCTCTTGGACGAGCCGGCGGCCGGCATGAATCCGCAGGAGACGCAGGAACTCATGGAAATGATCCGCTGGATCAAGAAAGAATTCGGCTTGACGATCCTCCTCATCGAGCACGACATGAGCCTCGTCATGGGAATCTGCGAGCGCATCTACGTCCTCGAATACGGCGAAATCATCGCCGAGGGCACACCGAAAGAAATCAAGGAAAATCCCGAAGTCATTCGGGCCTATCTCGGCGGGGAGGCGTAAAGATGGCAGAAATCATGCTGAAAATCGACAACATCCACGTCTACTACGGCGCGATCCACGCGCTGAAGGGCGTGAGCCTCGAAGTCCATAAGGGTGAGATCGTCACGCTCATCGGCGCGAACGGCGCGGGAAAGTCCACGACGCTGCGCACGGTATCGGGACTGCTCGCGCCCAAGAGCGGCGGCATCTCCTTCCTCGGAGAAAACATCGCGGGCATGCCCGCGCACGAGATCGTCAAGCACGGCATCTCACAGGTGCCTGAAGGGCGGCGCATCTTCGCTGAGATGAGCGTGCAGGAAAACTTGGAGATGGGCGCTTTCACGCGCAAGGACAAGGCGGGGGTAGAAAAAGACTTCGAGATCGTCTACAACCGCTTCCCGCGCCTTAAAGAACGCCGCAAGCAGCAGGCGGGCACGCTCTCGGGCGGCGAGCAGCAAATGCTCGCGATGGGACGCGCCCTCATGAGCCGCCCGAAGCTCCTCCTCTTAGATGAGCCGTCGATGGGCCTTGCGCCGCTCCTCATCAAGGAAATATTTTCCATCATCGAGGACATCAACCGCGAGGGAACGACCGTCCTCCTCGTCGAGCAGAACGCCAACATGGCTCTCTCCATCGCACACCGCGCCTACGTCATGGAAACGGGCAGGATCACGCTCCAAGGCGCGGCAAAGGAACTCGCAGCGAGCGAAGATGTGCGAAAAGCCTATTTGGGCGGCTGAAATAGAGGAAAATCCGTTATCCGCGCTTCCTAAAGAAAGGATGCTGACAATGTTTGTAGCAAACCGCATGGCAAAAAATCCCTTCACCGTCACGCCGGACACGAAGGTCTCGGCCGCGAAGGATTTGATGAAGAAGCACCGCTTCCGCCGCCTGCCCGTCGTCGATGAAGACGGCAAGCTCGTCGGCTTCTTGAGCGACCGCGACATCATGCGCGTCTCGCCGTCGCCCGCGACGACGCTCTCGCGCTACGAGATCACCTCGCTCTTGGCGAAAATGTGCATCGGCGAAATCATGCAGAAGGAGGTCGTCTCCGTCAAGGATGACGCGACCATCGAGGAAGCCGCGCTCATCATGTACAACCACAAGATCGGCGGCCTGCCCGTCGTGTCGAGCGTCGGCGCCGTCGTCGGCGTCATCACGGAAACCGACATCTTCAAGACCTTCGTCGACGTCATGGGACTGACGCACGGCAAGACGCGCTTCACCATCGCCGACGTCGGCGACAAGGTCGGCGTCGTGCGCGACCTCGGCGGCATCATCGCCGACTGCGGTTGCAACATCGACAGCCTCGTCACCTGCCAGCAGGACGACGGCAGCTACGAAATCGTCGTGCGCTTCGACACGACGGACAGCGAAGCCGTGAAAAAGAAGCTCGAAGAAAACGGCTTCCACGTATCGCACGTCGTGAAGATCGGCTGATTGGGTAACGGCTCGTATGCGAAAACGTCCCAAGAACGCGAGCCAGCGGCGAAGCGCGATTGGACGACGTTGACCGCTGCTGACTTGACTTCTACTCGAAAAATTTGACGAGTTTCAGACTGTATTGTATAATAAGCATGGAAAAAGGTGCTGTCGGTAAACGGTCAGCCCCTAAACGTTAGTGGAAGAATACCCCGCCTAAGTTGGAGACTGCAGGCGGGGCATTCTTATTTTGCCTTTAGCGCAACGACGCAGATCGTCACGCAGAAAACGAACGACAAAAAATCGTACAGTTCCATAAGCAACGCCCCCTTTCAGACCTATCCAAGAAGCAGCCCCGAAGGACGTGGCCGATTGGAAAAAACAGGTCTAGTGCGAAAGCAACCCAATCATCGACGCGCAAATCGCATCGCACGATTGGCTGCCATTGACCGCTCAGGGGCTAAGAATTGACCGCCTACCGTTTTGGCAGCACCGCTTGTATTATAGCATAATATGTTAGACTATGGTTGACTTTCTGTTACTATTTTCCCGTACATCGTTCAATATTTTAGGTCATCCTTATCGAAAGGGGCGTTACCTATGAACAAGAATGATACACTGCAAGATGATGCGATTGCCTATATCGATTCTTTTCTGACCCCCGAAGAAATTGCCGAGAGCAATCTGCGCGTCGCCTTGATCGGCGAACTCATCAAGGCGAGGAACGAGCGGGGCGTCACACAGAAGCAGCTCGAAGAGATGAGCGGCGTCAGCCAGCCCGTCATCGCACGCTTGGAGCGCGGCACGACGAGTCCGAACATCTCGACCGTCATGAAGCTTCTCGCCCCCTTGGGCAAGAAACTTGCCATCGTTCCCTTGGAAAACTAGAGAACACTGATACATTCAGAGCTGCCCTAAAAAACCGCCCGCAGCAGAAGCAAAAGCTCCTGCTGCGGGCGGTTTTTCTCTTCTTTTCATTCCTGCCCCATCGCATCAAGCAGCCACTGCCGCAGTACGAGGACGTGATTTTCCACGGCGTTCTTGTTGGCGTAGACGAGCGTCACGGGGGATTCCTGCAACCAACCCCGGCACTTCGCGGCGAAGGCGGCGGCTTCGGGGCTTTTTTTCAACTCTTCGAGGTATGCCTTTCCGAAGAGATCGAAGTTCATCTCGCCACTGTGGTAAAGCTTGCGCAGTTCGGGCGACGGCGTGACTTCCTTCGCCCACTCGCTCAATGCAGCACGTTCCTTCTTCATGCCACGCGGCCACAGACGGTCAACAAGGATGCGCCTGCCGTCCGTCGGCGCAGACTCTTCGTATATGCGCTTCATTTGCAGTTCGTATGCCATCGTGAAGACTCCTTTCCTTTGTACGGTCAAAAGCTACGCACTTTATCCTTTAAAATTTTCTATCCACAAATAGGCTTTGTAGAGTGATTTATCCAAATTAACCTGCTTCCAAGAACCCGGCAATTGAGTCACAAAATACGACCGCCCATACCAATTGCTCACGTCAGGCTGAAATTCATATTTTTTAATATCAACCAACTCGCCCGTATCACGTACAATAGACTTAACACGCATCGCCTTGTAATCTGTCCGATAGATAATACTATCACCATCTACATAATAATCTACATTCCCAACAGCTTTAAAGTTCATCGTCTCATAATAATAATCTGTTGCCTCGCCACTTCCCTGCCATAAGAATAAAACCAATACAAGAAAATATAAAGAACAAGCTTTCTGTTTCACTGTTCACACCTCCATCATAAAAATTGACGTTGCATACTTCTATTCTCCAATCTATATTCCTGCTTACCTCTCAAGATTTTTATTAAGATTTCTGTATGCCAGAATCTTTTCAAAATATCAAACAGAATCGCCGCCATCTACCTCACTCGCGAAGAAAGTCCCTGTGTTATGCCTTGCTATCTCCTGCTGTTTCCGCTAGAATAAAAGTGTCATTCATCAAATCTTCCCAAGGAAAAGGAGACAATCCGATGGAAAAAATGCTGGAAAACGTGTTTCACTTGAAGGAAAACCGCACGACGGTGCAGACGGAGCTCTTAGCGGGGCTTACGACATTCATGACGATGGCGTACATCCTCGCCGTGAACCCGCTGATCTTGAGTGCTGCGGGCATGGATGCGGGCGCGGTGTTCACGGCGACGGCGCTCGCTTCGGGCATCTCGTGCGTCCTCATGGCGTCGTTCGCCAATCTGCCGTTCGCACTGTCTTCCGCGATGGGACTCAACGCCTTCTTCGCCTACACGGTCGTCGGGCAGATGGGCTACTCGTGGCAGCTCGCATTGACAGCTGTGCTCGTCGAGGGTCTGATCTTCATCGCACTCTCCGTGACGAATGTGCGTGAGGCACTCTTCAATGCGATTCCGCTGACCTTGAAGAGCGCTGTCACCGTCGGCATCGGCTTCTTCATCACATTCATCGGCCTGCAGAACGCACACGTCGTCGTCGCAGGTCCGAAGCTCGTCGCGCTCTTCTCGTTTCCCAAGGCGATGGCAGAAGGAACGTTCCACTCCGAGGGAATCACCGTCCTCCTCGCGCTCTTCGGCATCCTCCTGACCGCCGTGCTCGTCATAAAGAACATCAAGGGACACATCCTCATCGGCATCTTCGCCACTTGGGGGCTGGGCATCGTCCTGGAGCTTCTCGACATCTACATCCCCGATCCTGCACGCGGCTACTTCAGCCTCATGCCTTCGGGCATCATCGCGCCGCCCGTGTCGCTCGCGCCGACCTTCCTGCAATTTGACTTCCATGCAATCCTCTCGCTTGATTTCATCGTCGTCATCTTCGCCTTCCTCTTCGTCGACCTCTTCGATACGCTCGGCACGCTGATCGGCTGCGCCTCGCGCGCCGACATGCTCGACGAGAAAGGGCGTCTGCCGCGCGTCAAGGGAGCGCTCCTCGCCGACGCCTGCGGCACGGCGCTCGGCGCATGTCTGGGCACATCGACGATCTCGACCTACGTCGAGTCCTCGGCGGGCATCGTCGAGGGCGGGCGCACGGGACTGACGGCCGTGACGACGGCGATCTTCTTCCTCGTCGCGCTCTTCTTCTCGCCGCTCTTCCTCGCCGTGCCGGGCTTCGCGACGGCGCCGGCGCTCGTCATCGTCGGCTTCCTCATGATGCAGCAGGTCGCAAAGATTCCTTGGTCGGACATCACCGAGGCGATCCCCTCTTTCATCTGCATCGCCGTCATGCCGTTCGCCTATTCCATCGCCGAGGGCATTGCATTCGGCATCATTTCCTACACGCTGCTGCACGTCGCCTCAGGCAAGTTCCGCAACGTGACATGGCTCATGTACATCCTGACCGTGCTATTCATCTTGAAATACGCTTGGCTCTGAGATATATCAACGTCAGAAAAAGGGCGGCGCATCCATCAAAACCGGTGGATGCGCCGCCCTTTTCCCATATTCATTCATACCTTCCGGCAAAGACCTTCTCGGCAGGCCCCGTCATGTAGACATGATTGTTCGCCGCCCACTCGATCTGCAGCCTGCCGCCGTCGAGCTGCACCTCGGCTTCTCTCTTCGTGCGCCCCGTGAGCGCGGCGGCGACAAGCGTCGCGCATGAGCCTGTGCCGCACGCGAGCGTCACGGCAGCGCCGCGTTCCCAGACGCGCATGCGGATGTGGGAAGCGTCCTTGATTTCCGCAAACTCCACGTTTGTCTTCTTGGGGAACTTCTCGTGCCGCTCAAGGAGAGGCCCGAACTTTTCCATCGGCACGTCTTGTGCATCCTCGACGAAAATCACGCAGTGCGGGTTGCCCATGGAAACGCAGGTCATGGAAAACGTCTCGCCCTCCGCCTCGATCGGCTGCTCAATGACGCGTGATGCGCCAAAGCCCCGGACAGGAATGCGCTCGCCTTCAAGGATCGGCTCGCCCATATCGACGCACACGCCCGTGAGCCTGCTGCCCGCAAGCTGCAGGCGCGGCACGAGGATGCCCGCGCCCGTCTCGACCGTGAATTCCGCCTCGCCGCTCAGCCCTTCCGCATGGACGACGCCCGCGAAGCAGCGGATGCCGTTGCCGCACATCTCCGCCTCCGTGCCGTCCGCATTGAAGATGCGCATGCGAAAGTCCGCCTGCTGCGACGGCAACACGAGAATCAGCCCGTCCGCGCCGATGCCGTAGTGACGGTCACAGACCCTTCGCGAGAGCGCCGCAAGGTCATCCGGGAGCTGCTCCCGAAAGCCGTTCACAAGGACGAAATCATTGCCGCAGCCCTGCCATTTCGTAAAGGAAAACGCCATATTCTTACCCCCAGGAATGTTTTGCGAGGAAAGACCAGAAGGACGCGCCGAAAACTCGCTCCTTTTGGCGGCTTTCCTCCAGCACGCGCGCATCTGCCGCCATGCAGTTTTCCTTCATTGTAGCGAAGAACGAGCGCTTTGCCAAGCCTTTTTTGCCCGTCATGCCCTTGTGCAGCGACAACGGAGCGCCTTTTCCCAAAACATTCATAACGATCCCCCTTTGCAGATACCCCTATTGGTATTTTCATTATACACATAGGGGTATATGCTGTCAAGAAAAAGCTCTTCGCGTCTTCATAGTGCCGACAAGCAGATGGAAGTCCTGCCACATATGAGAACCCATTCCTCGTCTGTAACTATGTATACATAATACCTTAGCAAAACAGTATACTTTTTCTGCCATTTGCGTTATTATATATGAGTGCTTAGCCACACGATAGTTTTTTCTTATGAAGTTTCAAAGCAAAGGGGTAATCACGCATGACGGAAATGCAGCAGTATGTAGAGGACATCCTCGCCTCTATCGAAAAGAAGGATCCGCAGGAGAAGGAATATCACAACGTGGTCAAAGAAGTCCTGACCTCGATCGTGCCTGTCTTGGAGCAGCATCCCGAGTACAAGAAGCACAAGATCCTTGAGCGCATGGTCGAGCCGGAGCGCGTCGTCATGTTCCGCGTGCCTTGGGAGAACGACAAGGGCGAGGTTCAGGTCAACCGCGGCTACCGCGTGCAGGCGAACAGCGCCGTCGGCACCTACAAGGGCGGCCTGCGTTTCCATCCGAGCGTGACGCTCTCCATTTTGAAGTTCCTCGCTTTCGAGCAGACGTTCAAGAACTCTTTGACGGGGCTTCCCATCGGCGGCGCCAAGGGTGGCTCGGATTTCGACCCGAAGGGCAAGAGCGACAACGAGGTCATGCGCTTCTGCCAGAGCTTCATGACGGAGCTCTATCGCCACATCGGCTCGATGGTCGATACGCCGGCGGGCGACATCGGCGTCGGCGGCCGTGAGATCGGCTACCTCTACGGTCAGTACAAGCGCATCGTCAACTCCTTTGATTCCGCTGTCCTCACGGGCAAGGGACTCGGCTACGGCGGCAGCCTCGCACGCACGGAAGCCACTGGCTACGGACTCCTCTACTTCATGAAGGAGATGCTCGAAGACAACGGCAAGAGCCTTGAGGGCAAGACCGTCGTCGTCTCCGGCTCGGGCAACGTCGCGACGTATGCGATCGAAAAGGCCATCGAATTCGGTGCAAAGCCCGTGACCTGCTCCGACTCGAACGGCTACGTCTACGACCCCGAGGGCATCGACCTCGCGCTCGTCAAGGAGATCAAGGAAGTGCGCCGCGGCCGCATCAAGGAGTACGTCGAAAAGCGCCCGAACGCCGAATACCACGAGGGATGCCGTGGCGTCTGGACGGTCAAGTGCGACATCGCCTTGCCGTGCGCGACGCAGAGCGAACTTGACATCGAGGGCGTCAAGGCGCTCGTGGCGAACGGCGTCATGGCCGTCGGCGAAGGCGCGAACATGCCGACGACGCTCGATGCGACGGAATACCTCTTGGAAAAGGGTGTTCTCTTCGCCCCCGCGAAAGCGGCAAACGCTGGCGGCGTCGCCGTCTCTGCGCTTGAGATGAGCCAGAACTCCGAGCGCCTGCACTGGACGTTCGAGGAAGTCGACAATCGCCTCAAGGGCATCATGAAGAACATCTATCAGAATTCCAAGAAGAACGCGGAGAAGTACGGCATGAAGGGCAACCTCATCGCCGGCGCCAACATCACAGCATTCCTCCACGTCGCAAATACGATGGTCGCACAGGGGATTGTCTGACCGCCGCAGACAGCGGTATACAAGAAAGAGTGCGTATGAGCCGGAATCGGCTCATACGCACTCTTTCTTAAATTTTCTCATTCACTCTTGACATCTCTATATTATTTGAATACACTGATAACATAGAAATATATTGAAGCACTGTCTTCTTAGGTGCAGGTGAAGCGCTTGATGAAGCAGTTTTTCTTTTTTAGCGCTGAATTGCTGCCCATCCTGCACAAAGGCGCCCTTCAGTCAACGCGATATGCAAAGGAGGAGATTTCAATGGCAGACGAAAAGAATGTGCCGGTCTACTTGGAGGGAGAAGAGGGACACCATACGAAGAGCTTGATCGCAGCGACCTTGGGGTATGCTGCCGACGGCATGGACATGTTTTTCCTATCGTTCGTACTGGTCTTCATCATCAGCGATTTCGGCCTGACGCCTGGACAGGCCGGCAACTTGACATTGGCAACAACGCTCGGCATCTGGGCCGGTTCCTACATCTTCGGTATCCTGGCTGATCGGATCGGCCGCATCAAGGTACTCGCAGGAACGATCTTCCTATATTCATTCGCAACGGCAGGCATCTACTGGTGCAATGACTACTATGTTCTGCTCGTGCTTCGCGCTCTCGTCGGTCTCGGCATCGGCGGCGAATTTGGTATCGGCATGGCCATCGTCACGGAAACGTGGGCGCCCGCGATGCGTGCACGCGCAACAAGCTGGGTGGCACTCGGCTGGCAGTTCGGCGTGCTCGCAGCATCGTTAATCGTCGCCGTCGCAGTTCCCTACATCGGCTGGCGCGGCGTTTTCCTCATCGGACTGATTCCGGCCGCAATCGCCATATATGCGCGCATGACGCTTCGCGAGCCGAAGATGTTCTTGGAGCGGCAAGCGCATCAAAAGGCGCTGCGGGAAAAGGTGGAGAGCGGCACGGCGTCCCATGAGGAGCAGGAAGAGTACGACCGCATCAACGGAACGCCGGTCAAAGCGCTGTTCGAAGATCGCCGCACGACGATCACGACGATCGGCCTCATGGTCATGTGTCTCGTGCAGAATTTCGGCTACTACGCGGTCTTCAGTTGGATGCCTGCCATCTTGGCTCAGCAGTACGGCTACACACTCGCCAAGGCAAGCGGCTGGATGGCGATCTCGATTGCCGGCATGCTCGTCGGCATCACCTTGTTCGGCATCCTCGCCGACAAGCTCGGCCGCAAGAAGACGTTCAGCATCTGGTACATCGGCGGCACGATTTACTGCATCCTCTACTTCTTTTTCTTCACGAGCCAGGAGGCCCTGCTCTGGGGCAGCTTCCTGCTCGGTCTCACGGTCAACGGCATGATGGGCGGCTACGGCGCGATTCTCGCGGAGAACTATCGCTCAGAAGCGCGTTCGACGGCAGAGAATTTCATCTTCGGCACGGGTCGCGGGCTCGCCGGCTTCGGACCAGCCTTGATCGGCTGGCTCGCCGCAAGCACGGGGCTTCTGGGCGCGATGAGCCTCGTATTCCTCATCTATCCGATCGCATTCATCGTCATGCATCTGATGGTTCCCGAGACGAAGGGAAAAGTCATGGAATAAGGAGGTGCGGCAGATGTTCGATCTTGCCATCAAGGGCGGCTGGGTCGTCGACCCCGTCCGACAGGAGATCAAAAAGCAAAACATCTATGTGAAAGACGGGCGCATCGCCGCCCTGGGCGAAAGCGACGCGAATGCGCTGGAAACGCGCGACGCCTCGGGACTCTACGTGCTGCCCGGCGGCATCGATACGCACTGCCATTTTCGTAATCCCGGCGCGACGGAAAAGGAAGACTTCGCCCACGGCACACGCGCGGCGGCAGTCGGCGGCATAACGACGGTTCTCGATATGCCGAACACAAACCCCGCCGTGCTGGACGGCATCGATGTGCGAAAGAAAATCGCCTATTTTCACGATAAAGCTTATGTAGACTATGGCATCTGGGGACTCTCTCTCGGCGATCTCAACCTCGACAAGCTGCTCTCCATGAAAGAGGCCGGCGCTGCAGCGATCAAGTTCTTCTGGGGATACGCGATTGACACCAAGACGCACGCGCTCGTCTACAATTATACGAAGGGGAAGGAGGATGTGATTCCACCGCTCGACGACGGGGAGGTCTACGCGATTTTCCGCCAAATCGCAGCGAATCGACAGATTCTTGCCATCCATGCGGAAAATTCCGCACTGATCCGTCGTTTGACGGAAGAGCTCGATACCAGTAAGACGGCAGACGACGACTATGCGGCATTCCTTTCCACGCGCCCATCACTCGCTGAAGAGCTGACCGTCGCGACAGCCATTTCCATGGCGCGGGATACGGGAGCGCATCTGCACATCCTGCACATGACATCACGACGCGGCGTCGAACTCGTCCGCCGCGCAAAGGCTGATGGCGTCTCCGTCACAGCGGAAACGGCGCCGCACTACCTCTTCCTATCCGCAGAAGACTTTCCCGCCGTCGGCCCCATGATGAAGGTCTATCCCCTCATCAAGAGCAAGGACGATCAGGCGGCTCTTTGGGCAGGACTCTTGGATGGCACGCTCGACTTCATTGCCTCCGATCATGCACCGCACCGCATCGAGGAAAAACGCGGCAGCCTCTTCAAGATGCCCTCCGGCATGTGCGGCGTGGAAACAATGATGCCGTTGATGCTCGACGCCGTCAGCCGCGGGAAGATCACCCTGCCCTTTGTCGCACGCGTGCTCTCTCAAAGACCGGCGGAAATCTACGGCATCGAGCGCAAGGGCAAGCTCGAGATCGGCTTCGACGCCGATCTCGTATTGGTCGACATGCAGAAAACGCGCCCCATCCGAAACAAAGACCTCCACAGCAAGCAGCCATTGACAGCGTTCGACGGACGGAGCATCACGGGCTGGCCCGTCAGCACCTACCTGCGCGGGAGACTCATCGCAGCGGATCACGAGATTGTCGGCGATCCCGGCGGACAGCCGGCACACTGCCGTGCAGCCGTATAGATGCAGGATCATGCAGCAAAGCGTACGAAACAGATAGAGAAAGGATCATTTCTATGAATATTCTTGTCATCAATCCTACAAGCGAATCCGAACTCAACGACACGATCTTCCAGGCGGCAGATCAAGCATCGAAGTTGTCGGCACGCAGCGCGGAAGAGTACACGCACACCTCGGCAATCTCGCTCGATCAGGCGCCGCGTCGTGTCGCCTCCCCCTTGGAGATCATGGAAGCTTCCATGGCGCTCATGGAGAAAGTGCGTTCCCTCAAGGACGTCTACGACGGTTTCATCATCGCCCATACGGCAGAACTCGGCGCAGACGCCCTGCAGGAGCTGACAGGAAAGCCCGTCGTTTCGAGCGGCGCTGCTGCTGTTTACTCAGCTCCCCTCTACGGACATCGCATCGCCGTCCTCAGCCGCTCGCTGCGCGACCTCGAAACGCATCGCGAAACGCTGCGCCACTACGGCATCCTTCACGACAATCTCACATTCCTGCCCGTCATGGAAGAAAACGCTCCTCTTGCCAATCTGCGTGAAGCAGTTTCAGAAGCTGCAGAAAAAGCGAAAAAGGAGCATCTCGCCACCGTGCTCGTCCTCGGCGACCCCTCGATGGGCATTCTCGCTGACGATGTTTCCCGCCTGACGCATCTGCCTGTACTCGAAGGCATCACTTCGGCTCTCATCCGCATCGAGTACATGGTCTACCAGCAGGAACGTCTGCGTGAGCACGCAGCCAAGCGCACATGATCAAACCGGAGCGCCTCGCAGCGGATTTTGCAGCGCTCGCTGCCATCACTGCGCCGGGAGGCGGCATCAATCGCTTGGCTTTTACGGACAGTGATTGGCAAGGACGCGCCTATTTCATGCAGGAGATGGAAAAGGCGGGACTCACCCTGCATGAGGACGCATTCGGCAACGTCATCGGGCATCTTGCGGGACGCGACGATAGGCTTCCCGCCGTCATGCTCGGCTCGCACGGCGACAGCGTGCCAAACGGCGGCAACTACGACGGCACGCTGGGCATCATCGGCGCCATCGAGGCGGTACGCAGTATGAAGGACGACGGCTTTCGCCCCCTTCATCCGCTCGAAGTCGTCATCTTCATGTGTGAGGAGTCGAGCCGCTTTTCTGCTGCCACTCTCGGCAGCCGCGCCATGCGCGGCAGGATTTCCCGCAAGGACATCTCTCGTCTGCGTGACCACCAGGGCAATACCCTCTATGATGTGCTGAAGGCGCGCGGTCTGCAGCCCGATGCACTGGAAACTGCCAGATACACAAAAAAGCTCAAGGCATTCCTTGAGCTTCACATCGAGCAGGGAAGAGTCCTTGAGCATGAGCGTCTTTCCATCGGCATCGTCACGGGAATCGCCGCGCCATCGCGCTTTTTCTGCCTGCTGCGCGGCACTGCCGATCACAGCGGCGCGACACCAATGAATTTAAGAGCTGACGCCTCTTGTGCAGCGGCGGAAATCATCCTCGCCGTCGAGCAGGAAGCCCGCGCGGCAACGCGCACGCCCGTCGTCGGCACAGTCGGCATCGTCGAGGTACAGCCCAATGTCATGAACGTCATCCCGGGCGAAGTGCGGCTCGGCATCGACCTGCGCAGCACTTCCTCAGAGGCTCGGGATAATGTAGAGCAGATCATCCGCACTCGCATCGAAGAAATCTCTCTTCGGCGCGGCATCTCCTGCGAAATCTCTCCCATCAGCAAGGAGACTCCCGCACACATGGACACTTCCCTCACCCAATGCCTCGCAAAGATCGCCGATGACCTGCATCTGCCGTATCGCATGATGCCGAGCGGTGCGGGACACGACGCCATGCATTGGGCGGACTATGCCCCGACTGCCATGATCTTCATTCCCTGTAAGGATGGCATCAGCCACAGTGCAGCGGAATACGCAAGCCTCAGCCAGATTACAGCAGGCGTCAGGCTTCTTTCCGCCGCCGCGCGGCATCTGACCGCCGCTGTATAAAATCAAATTCAACTCTTCCTATGAAAGAGGTCTGGTGCACATACATCATGTGCACCAGACTGGACTGCTCCCTGCTAAGCGGACAAGAAAATAAACCACTGTCGTAGAATTACGCTGATTTATGCGGTTTTGCTCCATATTTCGTATGGAGTAAGACCGCTTTTCAGTTGTATGCGCTCATAGTTGTAAAAGTGTACATATTGTGTTACAGTTTCCTCTAACTCCTTCCTTGATCCAAACTTCATCCGATGTAAGCATTCCGCCTTCAGCGTTCCAAAGAAATTTTCCATCGAAGCATTGTCATACGGGCAGCCACGCTTTGACATTGACGGCGTGAAGTGGTATTCTTGACTTAGGTCGTAATACGCTTGGGAAGAGTACTGCGAGCCTTGGTCGCTGTGGAGGATTAGTCCATTAGCGACCATTTCCTTTTGTAAGGCGTCACGCACGGTGTCCGTAACGAGTGAAGCTGTCATATCTGTGCCGATGCGCCATCCCAGCACCATTTTGCCGCATTGATCAATGACGGCGCACAGATAGCACATGCCATGTGCCGTCGGTATATACGTGATATCTGTTGCCCAAAATTGATTTGGGCGCTCCGGATTGAATTGCCGCTTCAACAAGTTTTCATAGCGATGTGCCGCGTCTTTGTAATGCGTATATGGACGACGACGGCGAATTTGTGCGAGAGCATCGATTTTGCGCATGACACGCAAAACACGCTTTCGATTTACGTGAATCCCCGTATGTTTTCGAAGCCATTTGCAGACGCGACAATAGCCGTATGTGAAATGTGTTTGTTCCTGACAGGTCAAGATTTGTTGCTCCAGCCAGGCATCTGCATGTGATTCCTGCATTCGATATCGCCAGTCGTAGTAACCGCTGCGCGATACTTCCAGAATCCGGCACAAAGCGACAACCGGATAGATGTTACGCACCCGCTCAATAACACGATATTTGACGCTCACCTCCTTCCAACCTCGCAAAGAAAATTTCGCAGGACATCGACCTTCATACGGAGCTCGATTACTTCGTTTTGTAAAGAGGTGCGCTCATCGATTGCTTGTTTGCGTGGGCGCCCTTTCGGACGAGGAATATATCCGGCTTTCCTTAAGCGATCTTTACGCCGTTGGCGTTTTATGAATCCCTTGATTTGCTCTTTGGTCAATCCATAGATTTCACCAATTTGCCGATGTGTTTTTCCTTCTGTCTTGAAACGGAAGATTTCATCAGATAACTGCTCAATTTTTGTATATTGTCTTGGCATAACGAATCCCTCCTGTTGTAGTTCTTATTCTACAACAGGAGGGATTTTTATTCACTGTCCGTATTTTGGGGTGCAGTCCACCGCAAAACTTTCCTGCAGGGCTTTTTTTTTTCATGCCTTTACGATATAATAAAGAAGAAAATAAAAAAGTGAACCACATTCGTAATTTGGAAGGACTCTCAAGATTTGGACATGTATCCGATGAACCTGCGCCTTGAAGGGCGCGCCGCGCTTGTCGCCGGCGGCGGGGCGGTGGCGCATCGAAAGGTGCGCGGGCTGCTTGCAGCAGGAGCGGCTGTGACCGTCGTCGCGCCCAAGCTTTCGCCGCCCCTCGCGGCGCTTGCGGCAGACGGAAGCATCACTTGGCTGGCGCAACTTGCGACGGCGGAGGTTTTCGCATCGCTGCCACGTGCGCTCCTCGTCTTCTGCGCGACCGACGACCGTGCGGCGAACGCTGCCTTCGGCAAGGCGGCGAAGGCAGCCGGCGCTCTCGTCAACGATGCGACGGCGCCCGAGCTTTGCGACTTCTTCCTGCCAGCGGCTTTGCGAGACGGCGATCTCCTCGTCACGGTATCGACGGGCGGCGCATCGCCCGCGCTCGCCCGCACGCTGAAGAAGCGGCTCGCCGCCCGCCTGGGCGCGAGCTGGGGCGACTGGCTCAAAAGGCTCGCCAAGCTGCGCGAGGAAGCGAAGGAACGCATCGAGGGAAGTGCAGGACGCGAGGCGTTTTGGCGCGCGGCTCTTTCGGAGCATATTTTAAATCTTGTCGAAGAAGGCAGACTGGATGAGGCGGAGGCAGAGATAAGACATGCACTTGATTGTTTTGGGACTGAATCATAAGACGGCGCCCGTGGATGTGCGCGAGCGGTTTTCCATACCGAAGGACGCCATCCGCAAGGGGTTCCAACATCTGGCGGAGTATGCCGATCTTCTTGAAGCGGTCGTGCTCTCGACGTGCAACCGCAGCGAGATCTACGCGGTGACGGCGGACGATGCACACGCGGGCGAGGCCGTGCGCCGCTTTTTCTTCGACCTCACGGGAAACGACGAGGATGTCGAAGAATACCTTTACATGTACGAGGACGAAGAATGCATCCGTCACCTCTTCCGCGTGGCGGCGAGTCTTGATTCGCTCGTCCTCGGCGAGGGGCAGATCCTCTCGCAGGTCAAGCAGGCGTACGCGCTCGCACTCGAAGGCCATGCGACGAGCACCGTGCTGAACACGCTGTTTCACCGCGCCATTGCGACGGGAAAGCGCGTGCGCACGGAAACGCGCATCGCGTGGAGCGCCGTGTCCGTCAGCTATGCGGCGGTCGAACTGGCGAAGGAAATCTTCGGCACGCTCGACAAGTCGAGCGTCCTGATCTTCGGCGCGGGCAAGATGGCGGAGCTGACGGCGGAGCATCTCGTCTCGCACGGCGCGAAGAAACTCTACATCGCGAATCGCCACATGGAGAAAGCCGAGGACTTCGCCGCTCGCTTCGGCGGCGAGGCCGTGCCCTTCGAGCGCGCGATGGAAAAGGCGGAGGACGTCGACGTCGTCGTGACCTCGACGGGCGCGCCGCACTACGTCGTCAAGGCGTGGGAGACGCGCCACCTCATGACGCAGAGGAAAGGGCGGCCGCTCGTCTTCATCGACATCGCCGTGCCGCGCGACGTCGATCCCGAGGTCGAGGAAATCAAGGGCGTGAAGCTCTTCAACATCGACGCCTTGGAAGCCGTCGTCGACGATCACATGGAGGAGCGCAAGCAGGAGGCGGTCGAGGCCTCGCGCATCGTCGAGGAGGAGATTGTTTCCATCGAGAAGCGCTTCCAATACCTCTCGTGCCGCCCGCTGATGGCACTCCTCTCCGAGCGCTGCGAGCGCATACGATGTCGTGAGATGCAGCGTGCGCACACGAAACTGCCCGAACTCACGGAGGAGCAGCAGCGTGCCGTCGACCACATGACGCGCATGATCGTCCGAAAGATCCTGCGCACGCCGATGATGAAGCTCAACGCATCGGCGGGAACGGCGGACGAGGCATTCTACATCGAGGCGATGCGAAGCCTCTTCAAGCTTGATACGATAGGGGAGACGGGAACTTGTGAAGAAAGACACCATCGTTATAGGTACGCGCAGCAGTAAGCTTGCGCTCTGGCAGGCAGACTATGTAGAGGCGAAGCTCCGGGAGAGATACCCGGAGCTTCATGTCGTACAAAAGCGCATGACGACGAAGGGCGACCGCGTGCTCGATGCGCCGTTGGCGAAGATCGGCGGCAAGGGGCTTTTCACGAAGGAGCTTGAGCAGGCGATGCTCGCAGGCGAAATCGACCTCGCCGTGCACAGCCTCAAGGACATGCCAACGGAACTGCCTGAAGGGCTCATGCTCGCCGCCGTGACCGAGCGCTTCGACCCCGGCGACGCCGTCGTGAGTCCGCGCTATCAAACGCTCGCGAACCTTCCTCAAGGCGCGAAGGTCGGCACGTCGAGCCTTCGCCGCCGCGCACAGCTCCTCGCCAAGAGGCCCGACCTTGAGATCGTCAGCCTGCGCGGCAACGTGAACACGCGGCTCAAGAAGCTCGAAGAAGAAAATTTCGATGCCATAATCCTCGCCGTCGCGGGACTCAAGCGCCTGGGCTTCCATGACCGCATCACCGAGATCCTGCCGCGCGAAATCTGCCTGCCCGCCGTCGGACAAGGCGCACTCGCCATCGAGGCGCGTGCGGACGACGAGGCGACGCTTTCCCTTATCGCCTTCCTCGACGACGCGGCGACGCGTGCGGCGGCGAGAGCGGAACGCGCCTTCCTCGCACGCGTCGAGGGCGGCTGCCAAGTGCCCGTCGGCGTCTACGCCGAGGCTGCGGACGAGGCACTCGAAATGGAGGCGGTCATCGCCTCCATCGACGGCGAGCGCCTCTATCGCAAGAAGAAGGCGGGCAGTGCCCTTGACGCCGAAAAAATCGGCCGTGCGCTCGCCGAGGAACTGCTCGCCATGGGCGGCAAAGAAATCCTGCAGGAACTCGGCCTGCTGCAACCGTAAGGAGGAAAGCGAAGCTATGGTATATCTTGTCGGAGCCGGCCCCGGAGATCCGGGGCTTTTGACGGTCAAGGCGCACGCGTGTCTGAAAAAGGCCGACACCGTCGTCTATGACTACCTCGCGGACAGCCGCATCCTCGCGCTCGTGCCGGAAGAAGCCGAGCGCATCTACGTGGGAAAAAGCGCGGGCAACCACGCGATGAAGCAGGAAGACATCTCAAAGCTCCTCGTCAAGCTCTCCCGCGAAGGAAAATGCGTCGTGCGCCTCAAGGGCGGCGACCCCTTCGTCTTCGGGCGCGGCGGCGAGGAAGCCCTGCTCTTGGCGGAAAACGGCCTGCCGTTTGAAATCGTGCCGGGCGTGACTTCTGCCATCGCCGTGCCCGCCTACGCGGGCATCCCCGTCACGCACCGCGGCGTCGCCGTCTCCTTCGCCGTCGTCACGGGACACGAAGACCCAACGAAGGAAGCCTCAGGGCTAGACTGGCAGAAACTCGCGACGGGCGTCGATACGCTCGTCTTCCTCATGGGCGTCGGAAACCTTCCCGCCATCACAGCCGAACTCATGCGCCACGGCCGCGCCGGCAATACGCCCGCCGCCGTCATCCGCTGGGGCACGCGCCCCGAGCAGGAGACACTCATCACGACCGTCGAAAACGCCGCTGACGATGTGGCGCGAGCCGGGCTCAAGCCGCCCGCCATCTTCCTCGTCGGCGATGTCGTGCGCTATCGAGAGAAGCTGCGCTGGTTCGACGCGCCCGAGAGGCGTCCCCTCTTCGGCAAGCGCGTCCTCGTGACGCGTGCGCGCGCCCAAGCCTCGAAGCTCACCGAAGGCCTCGAAGCGCTCGGCGCCGCGTGCCTCGAAGTGCCCGCGATCCGCATCGCAGAGCCTTCGGATGGCGGCACATCGCTCCGCGCCGCCATCGCTCATATCGCCGACTACGACTGGCTGATCTTCACGAGCGCGAACGGCGTCGAGCATTTCTTCCGCGCCCTTGACGCCGCGGGCAAGGACGCACGCGCCCTCGCCCGCGCCAAAGTCGCCGCCATCGGCCCTGCGACAGCCGCCGCGCTCGCCGCCTTCGGCGTCCGCGCCGACTGCGTGCCCGGCGAATACCGCGCCGAAGCCGTCGTCGAAGCCCTCAAGGGCGATGTGCGAAGCGGCACGCGCGTTCTCCTCGCACGCGCCGAAGAAGCGCGCGAAGTGCTGCCCGAAAGCCTCAGGGCGCTCGGCGCAGAGGTCACCGTCGCCGCCGCCTACTGCACAAAGCAGGCAGAGGCCGACGGCGCTGCTCTCGCAAAAAAACTCACGAGCGGCGAGATCGACATCGTGACTTTCACAAGCTCTTCGACGGCAAAGAACCTCTGCGCCATCCTCGGCGGCGCAGAGCCTTTGCAGCATGTCAAGTGCGTCGCCATCGGCCCCATCACGGCGAAGACGTGCGAGGCGCTCGGCATAAAGCCCGCGGCCGTCGCCAAAGAATACACGATCGAAGGACTCATCGAAACCATCAAGGAGATGCTGTTATGCTGAAGCAAGTACTTCGTCCGCGCCGCCTGCGCAGGACGGCGAACATTCGCGCCATGGTGCGCGAGACGGAGCTTTCCGTCCGTGATTTCGTCTACCCCATCTTCGTCGTGCCCGGCGAGAATATCAAGGAGGAAATCCCCAGCATGCCGGGCTGCTTCCACCTCTCCGTCGACCGCGCCGTCGAGCAGACGAAAGAACTCGCCGCACTCGGCATTCCCTCCGTCGAAGTCTTCGGCCTGCCCGAGTACAAGGACGAGATCGGCTCTTCGGCATGGGACGCGAAAAGCCCCGTGCAGCAAGCGATCCGCGCCATCAAACAGGCAGAGCCGGAGCTTGCCGTCGTCGGCGACGTCTGCCTTTGCCAGTACACGTCGCACGGCCACTGCGGCAAACTCTCGGGCCACGAAGTCGACAACGACGCGACGCTGCCGCTCCTTGCCAAGACGGCGGTCAGCCAGGCGGAAGCCGGCGCCGACATCGTCGCGCCGTCCGACATGATGGACGGGCGCATCGCCGCCCTGCGCGAAGCCTTGGACGAAGCTGGCTTCTCCCATGTCTCCATCATGAGCTACGCCGTCAAGTACGCTTCGGGCTACTACGGCCCCTTCCGCGATGCTGCGGACTCCGCGCCCTCCTTCGGCGACCGCCGCGCCTACCAGATGGATCCCGCCAACGCACGCGAGGCGATGAAAGAAGTCGCGCTCGACCTCGCCGAGGGAGCGGACATCATCATGGTCAAGCCCGCGCTCGCCTACCTCGACATCGTGCGCCGCGTGCGCGACGCCATCGACCGCCCCGTCGCCGTCTACAACGTCAGCGGCGAATACGCGATGGTCAAGGCGGCGGCGGCGAACGGCTGGATCGACGAGAAGCGCATCGTGCTCGAAACGCTCACGGGCATGAAGCGCGCGGGCGCCGACATCATCATCACCTACCACGCGATCGACGCGGCGAAGTGGCTTCAAGGCTGAAAAGGAGCGAAATATGCTGAACTTAGAAAAATCCCTGGAAGCGTTTGAAGAAGCGAAAACCCTCATGCCGGGCGGCGTCAACAGTCCCGTGCGCTCCTACAGAAACGTCGACTGCAATCCGCCCTTTATCGCACGCGGCGAAGGCGCGCACATCTTCGACATCGACGGCAACGAGTACGTCGACTATGTGCTGTCGTGGGGGCCGCTCGTCGCCGGACACGCGCATCCCGCCGTCGTCGCCGCGCTCGCCGAAGCTGCCGCACGCGGCACGAGCTACGGCGCACCGACGACGCTCGAATCCGATCTCGTTCGCCTCGTGCAGAAGGCTTATCCTTCGATGCAGCTCGTGCGCATGGTCAACTCGGGCACGGAAGCGACGATGAGCGCCCTGCGCCTTGCACGCGGCTTCACGGGACGCTCGAAGATCGTCAAGTTCGTCGGCTGCTACCACGGCCACAGCGACAGCCTGCTCGTCGACGCAGGCTCGGGGCTTGCGACCTTCGGCGTGCCGTCGAGTCCCGGCGTGACCGAAGGCGTCGCCAAGGACACGATCACCGTGCCGTTCAACGATGCGGACGCCATCACGCGCGTCATGACGGAATACGGCAAGGACATCGCCTGCATCATCGTCGAGCCTGTCGCGGGCAACATGGGCTGTGTCCTGCCCGAAAACGGCTATCTCGACACCTTGCGCACCCTGACCGAAAAGCACGGCGCACTCCTCATCTTCGACGAAGTCATGTGCGGTTTCCGCGCCTCCTTGGGCGGCGCACAGGCGGCCTACGGCATCACGCCCGACCTCACGTGTCTCGGCAAGATCATCGGCGGCGGCCTGCCTTGCGCGGCCTACGG